>NZ_OY782755.1:4067500-4298710 GCF_963678165.1 uncultured Acetobacteroides sp.
TACCAACGCCTATTCAACGCTGTGAATCCTCCCGCTTTGGCGGGAGGCAAGGGGTGGGTTGTAACTCTTAAGATTAACCTCAAAGCCCACAAATACAAAATCTCCGTGCTCTCTGTAGCTCTGTGCCTCTGTGCTAAAAACCACAAAGAACTCAAACATCTACCAAAATAAAACGCTGAACCATTCTATTTCAAATCTGTTTACCAAAGTATAAAAAAACCAAATGCCATGTCAGCAACCGAATCGAATATGCTGCCGCTGGGTACGGTAGCCCCAAAGTTTATGCTTGTAGAGCCTCTCACCGGGCAAATTCGCTCGCTCGACGGGCTGAAGTCGGAAAAGGCAACGCTCGTTATGTTTATCTGCAACCACTGCCCCTTTGTGAAGCATGTAAACCCGCAGCTGGTGGCGCTTGCCTACGATTACATGCCCCAAGGCGTTAGCATCATTGCCATAAGCGCGAATGATGTAGAGGAGTTTCCCAAAGATTTGCCCGTAAAGATGGCAGAGGTAGCACAAAAGCTGGAATATCCCTTCCCCTACCTCTACGACGAGACCCAAGATGTGGCGCGCGCCTACCATGCCGCCTGCACGCCCGACTTTTTCCTTTTTGATGGAACGATGAAGCTGGTTTACCGAGGTCAGCTCGACGGATCACGCCCCTCCAATTCCATTCCCGTAGATGGAAGCGACCTGCGCAGGGCTATTGATGCGGTTCTTGCGGGCAAAAAGGTGGATGAGAGGCAGCTTCCGAGCATCGGGTGCAACATAAAGTGGAAAGGGTAGCCCATACCGCTGAGGGCAAACCGCAGCAAGTATTTTATCGCCTAGCAAACCGCAAATGTCGGGTAAATCCCCGCGCATAGCTCTACAATCCCAAAAACAACCTAAGCTCCTTCACGAAATACATATTCATCACCGTTTTTCAGAATAAGTAGGCGAAATCAAGAAGATGTGATCCATTTTTTTTCGATAAATTCTTGCGTTTCATAGAGAAGTGATGGTGTTTTTTTGATAAAGTCATCCACTTTTAGAAGGATATCACCCATTTCCGAAGGAATGTAACCGAAATTCAAGGCATAGTAATCCAAAATCAGGGACTTACAATTGTACTTCGGAGCAATGTTATCCGTTTTCTTCTAACAGTGATACCATTTTTTTGAGAAGTAACCCCAAAACAAGCAATGGTTAGGCTGTTGCAAGCCCATGTAGCCTATTTTTTAGAAGCGAGTGTGCAGCTTTTTCAAAATGTTTTGCTTTTGCAGCCGAATGTTTTTGTAAATCCTAGGGATGTATTTCATTTTTTTGATGAAGTAGCTGATTTTTTCGAATGAGTAAGCAAAAGACAACGAGCATCACCCCATTTTCGAGCAGTAGCTCGCCGTTTTTTTAAAGAGTTCACCCAAAACATGCAAAGTTCACGCTCTTGAAGCGACCCGGTAGCAGCTATACGAGTATAGGAACCAATAATCGGAGCCATCTTTCCCATTTTTTCCGTATGTTTTTCATTTTTCGGGGGCAATTCCTCATTTTTTTTCTAAAAGTTATCGCCATAAATGGAAATGTAACGCTCTGAATCGTTCAAATACCCAAATGTAAGCTAATCTCATGCAGAGGTTTCGAGTAGCTCACCAGTTTTTTCGTACGAAAAGCAGCCTGTAACCGCTGCATCTCAGCAAATTAACCACAAACAGCGCGGAAACACTCAATTTTAACACACACCGTTTAGCTCAATAAGCTTAAATACCTGCAAAATGGGCTTTCCGCCAGTATTTGGAGCTACATGCCACAGTTCGACTGAGACTCCTGCCCCTACCCTTCAAGCACTCTTAAAGGAAGTACCCCTTGTCATGCCCATTCCCAACTCACCCCTAAATCCCCTCTCTTAGCCGAGTGGTTGGTTTACCAGTAAAAGAACGTTTCGGCTTCTGCTTTCTTTACTCAGGCGAAGCCTGCTCGGCCAAAAGAGGGGACTTCCTGCGCTCCGATTAAGCTGCAGCTTATATCCGTGCCGCTGCCCCCCTCTTTGCGAATGGCAAGTATATGCCGCTTACGGTATGGGCAGGCTCTCTAATGCCATTCGGAGAGAAGGGGATTTGGGGTGAGTCGGATTTGCGAAGCGCTTAGCTACCCCGTAGCTTCGCCTGTACGCCTACGGGCAAAAACCTCCACGTAGCACTGGCAAGGCTTGCCCTTTTACTGGCTAAGCTAAAATAAACTTGCACCTGCCGCAGAACCGCAGCGTATAATAACTAAATTGCCCGCCTACTTATAATCGGTAAGCCTAAGGTAAGCATGGTAGTTGAAGAGCACTTCGTTTGCGCCCCGTTCGGGGTGGTGGGTTTACGGTTTAAGTGGATAAATGCAACAGGAGCTAGGGTTATACGCCCAAAATGGATGGGTAACCACAGCTTTATTGGGGTTATAAACGAGTTAGGCGTAATTATATAACAACCAAACAAAAAAAAGAATGATAACAATAGACAATTATTTGGACAGCCATTATATACATAGAAGTAATTGGCTAAGAGCAGCTGTTTTGGGGGCAAATGATGGAATTATTTCAATTTCAAGTCTTGCTATTGGTGTTGCAACAGCAAGTACAACAAGAGAGCCAATTATATTGGCAACAGTAGCAGGTCTTGTGGCTGGTGCTTTATCAATGTCTGCAGGAGAATATGTTTCGGTAAGCTCACAAACTGATACAGAAAAAGCAGATATTGAAAGAGAAATGAAGGAACTTAAAGAAATGCCAAAAGAAGAACTTAATATATTGGCTCAAATCTATGAAAAACGGGGACTAAAAAAAGAAACTGCTATGCAAGTAGCTATTGAATTAACGGAAAAAGATGCTTTGAGTGCACATGTTAGAGATGAATTAGGTATTAATGAGATTAGCCAAGCTAACCCAATACAAGCAGCATTAGCGTCTGGTACGGCATTTACTGTTGGTGGTATTTTACCCCTTTTAACAATCCTCTTTGCACCAATAAAAGGTATGGAATATTGGCTGTATGGTTTTACAATAATTTTTCTCGTTATTTTAGGAACGATGGCTGCAAAGACAGGTGGTTCAAGTATTCTAAAAGCTATTTTAAGAATTACAGTTTGGGGAACAATTGCAATGGGATTATCCGCATTAGTTGGTTATATTTTTGGAGTGAACGTTTAAATAAAATTTGGAAAATGCAAAAACTACGCCTAACACGCGGTCATTAATATTGGGGTTTAAGCGGTTTGCTAAGTGTGGCGCCCACAGGCAGCAGTTCTTATCGGTTGATAAGTTCGCAGGCACGCAAACCCCAGTTCAGCGCAATCTCAATTAACCGCACGAGGCTCGGCGCATTTTACAATTCCGTCGAGCTTAAGTAGCGGTCTTTGACCGCCATTAAGCAGCAAGCTTTCACCACCACATAAAAGCGCAGCCATACCAACGGCTGCGCTTTGTTTTTTGCTGCCTCAGCCGAATCTATTCTGTAGGCTATGCCTGCAATGATAGAGTTGACGAAGGCAGAAGCCTTCGCCTAACAAGGAAATAGCCTAGAGTAAAACTCGGGGTTTTAGTCCGTAAGCGGTAAAAACAACTCAGATTGTAAAAGCGAAACAAGAATGAGTGCAGTCTTTCACCAACGTTGATGAAAGACTGCAATACCAACTGCATGTGACCATTAAAAGGACATTTACTTTCACATGAAATCCATGCCAAATGCAGCCATTGGTAACTAACGGTAGAATAATATAGCTAGATTTGGATCCTAAAATTGTACAACCAATCCAAATAGGCAATAATGGAGCATAACATTCCGCAAAAAGGATACGGAAATCCTTTTATGGTATACTACTTTTTCTTTCTGACGTACTTTATTCTAATTATCTTCAGCGTAACCGTTTATGTAGCACTATATGGCACCATCGGGTTACTACTCTCGCTTATACTAGCCCATGTTGATAATCGGCAAAATGAGAAGAAGGATGTAGCATTGTACATCATATACCCATTAGCCTCCGCCATATCCCTTTTCATTTTCATATTTATATTCTACCTAATGTCGGGTAGAATCGTTAACATATCACGCCTGTTCCTGCTTATAATCCCGCTAATTTGTGTAATTCCAGGCTACTTTACCATCCGAATATACCAAAGTATCGTAAATAGGAAGCTCGAAAATAAATACTGGGAAGAATACGATAAAACCCATTAATCACATCTAATATACTTACTAGTAATGAGAGGTATTCTTGGCATCGCTCTGCTATTTCTCGAAATAAAACGCATAACAACAAATATTATTAAGCCTATTAGGCTAAAGCGTATTTTAAAGAAGCTAGAGACCGATTTAAGCTATAGAACAACAGGCACCGATGAAATTGACTATCTAGTTGGGAAAGACGTAAGCTCCGAGTACAGCTTCCTATTTATACAGTACAAAAAGCGCATTGCCAACATTAAAACTCCCAAATTTGATGTAAGAGGGGTGTTTGATTTAAATCCCGATTCATTCTTAGTGGTTGTTCTATGCAACGATTCAGATTTAGCAGTAAATAGCTGGGGCGGTAATACCCTAGAACGGTATGTACGGATCCTTTACTTCAAGGTAAACCGAAATGCAAAAGAGTCGAGAGTAGAGATGTACTCATTTATTTATAACGATTTAAGCCACAAGAACACGCTAGAGGAGTTTTACAATTTAGCGAGCAAGCATATAAAAGAAGCCTCTATGACGTTTTAGGAGGGTAATGTCCTGCTTCCCTCTGCTCAGCCTAGCTAAGCTGGAGAGCAATCCGATAGATTCTGAAAAGAAGCCCTTCTGGTTATTCGCAAGGTTACTTTACTCCTCAGTTCGGCTGTGGCAGGAGCCCATAGCCAAACAAGGAAAGTAGCAGCTACTGCTGCATAGAAACAAGCTACAATAACCTACAACCAGAAGCCCAAAGGGCTTCAACCTTAATAGCCCCGAGTTTCACTCGGAGAATTAGGCCGTAAGCGGTAAAACAACTCCAAAGGGGTCAAATGTATTCGCAAAGTAGCGGGCCCTCCCTCCTATACATCCCCCCACCCTATTCGTCACAGAGCTGGTATCAGCAATTTTTTGTTGTTCCTGGAGAGGTTGCCGACAAACACCCCTGTTATATCTTTACCCGCCCCATTTTTGCTGCAACCGCCGCACAACCGCAGCTTAGAATCGCTATATTGCCACCCTAATTACATACAAAATTTGATAGTATTCATAAGCAAGAAAGTGATTAAGTATATTTGCTACGAAAGAATTAGAGGGAAATATTTACTTGTGAATGTTCTGTAGAGAATTGGATGAGGCTGAATGATTGGCAGTAGCTGTTTCAAAAGTTCGATAACTTATATCGAATAAATAAAACAACAATAAGTCTTGACAAAAATAACAGTAGTAAGGTTTATGCTATAATTAAACCTATTCGTAAACTTATTAATAGATGTCTCTGAATATTTTAGAAGAGGTTACCAAAACGAGCATAGAGCTACTTTTAAAGGAACCTTTTTATGCTCATTTTTTTTCTACATTAAATAAGGAGGTTGTACCTAAGCAGCATTCCGTTGCTACAATGGCCGTAGGGTTAAGGCATAATTCTTTTGTGCTAATAATCAATGAACATTTTTGGTCTTCCATTTTAACCAACCAAAAGCATCGCTACGGAGTCGTAAAACACGAAGTGCTACATCTAATTTTCAACCATTTACTAAGAAACGTAAAGGAGAATGGTAAGAATTCGCTTTTGTTGAATATCGCAATGGACCTAGTTGTTAACCAATATATTTTATCGGATCATTTACCGGAGTATTCTATCTTTTTGGATACATTCCCCGATTTAGATTTAGAAAAAGATCAAACATACGTTTACTACTACCAGAAGCTAAATGTTCTCCAAGAGGACATTGATAATCACATTGGACTATGCGATAGCATATCGGCTAAAAATTTGAAGAGTATAGAAAAGCAAAACCATGGATTAGAGCGGCATGCTACATGGGATGAATTTAATGTAATGTCTACCACTGAGCGAGAACTACTTGAAATACAGCTAGAAAACTCCATCAAAATAGCACGTTCTAAAACTTCCGAAAAAAACTATTCGCAGATTCCTCATGGCGTGCGTATTAGAATTGACGAAATTCTATTGAATAATAAGCCAATTGTTGATTGGAGAAGAGTTCTTCGACTGTTTTCGGAAAGTAGCGTAAGAACAAGAATTAAGAATACGCTAAGAAAACCATCTAAAAGGTATGGAACTAACCCAGGCCTCAAAATCGTACAGAGACATAAAATATTAGTTGTATTGGATACATCAGGAAGTATTTTGCTAGACGAACTCAAAGATTTTTTTTCGGAAGTTAGGTTTATGTGGAAACGAGGGGCCGAGGTTTTCATAGTAGAATGCGATTCTGTTATTCACAAAAAGTATTGGTACAAGGGTGTGCATCCCAATGTTGTATATGGTGGGGGCGGAACATCGTTTGATTTACCTTTGAAATTTGCCAATGAGGAGTTTCATCCAGATGGGATAGTATATTTTACAGATGGAATGGCAATGTCTCCCACGATTGTTTCTAAGGCGCCTGTTTTATGGGTGATTAGCAAAAATGGGATTGCAATAGGAAGTGAACATTTTACGAATTTAAAAGGACGGAAAGCAAAGATTTTGTAGTATGAGTAAGGAACAGCAATTTGACTACCAAGTTTACGGCGCTAAGGTATCGAGTTTAGAAATAGAAAGCCTGCTAAACCATTTATTTGAAAGTTTTCCCGACCGTAAGGATTCCGTTCCTGTACCTTTATGCATATGGGGGATGCATGGAATTGGAAAAACTCAGCTTATAAAGGAGTATGCCAAAAAAAACGGATACCATTTTGGCTATATCGCGCCTGCCCAATTTGAGGAAATGGGAGATTTGGTTGGAATGCCCAAAATTACAACGAAAGAGTGCGGTAGCACAGAAACATCTATCGTACCTCCGAGCTGGGTACCACAACAAGAAGGGCCTGGCATTTTTCTAATTGACGACGTAAATCGGGCAGATGATCGGATTTTAAGGGGAATAATGCAGCTGCTACAAGACTATGAGCTGGTGAGCTGGAAGCTACCTTCGAAATGGATGATTGTGCTAACGGCTAATCCTGATGGAGGAGACTATTCTGTTACATCTATGGATGATGCAATGCTGACACGAATGATGCATGTTACGCTTGAGTTTGATGTGAAAAGCTGGGCTAAGTGGGCCGAATTTTCGAATGTAGACCCAAGAGGGATTGCCTTTGTACTTGCCTATCCCGAAATAGTCACAGGAGGAAGAACCACCCCCCGCTCATTAGTTCAATTTTTTTGTTCAATCAAACGAATTCGGGATCTAAAGGACAACTTGACCATAGTTAAAATTTTGGCAGATGGTTGTTTGGATCCTCAAACAGCAATTTCTTTTATCAATTTTGTTTCGATGGATTTGGCCAAACTCGTTACACCAGAAGAGATACTGGAAGCCTCGAAATTTGAGCCGATCCGTAATAGAATAGAGGATCTTGTTGAAGGGAAGGTGAAAAGGCTAGACATCCTCTCCGTGATTCTTACACGCCTAACAAACTACTTGGTATCCTCAAAGGCCGAGCTGACAGATAAGCAATTCGAAAATTTAAAAAAGTTTATTCAGCTGCCTACTATACCAAATGACCTGAGGTTGGCAATGGCTCAAGAGATTGTAAAATCTGAGAAAAAGAGCGCAAAAAGGCTATACGCTGTACCTGAGGTTGGAAAACTGTTGCTGACAAAAATGTAATATACTATGATTAGTCGTCTAGAATATGGAGTTACGTGGTATACAAATTCTGCCACAAAAGAGGTTGCAATCTATTTGAATAAGCCCTTTAAAGTTGAAGATCTAAAAAGACTATACCCCAACTTGAAGGGGATTAGCTTCGAGTTCGCTAAAGGCGAATTTCGGGCACTAAAGGAGAGGCAGAATGAATACTTTAAAGAGGTGCTAGAAGCTTTCGACCTAGAGGAGGTCTTAATTGATGAGCACAGTTTCTTGGAGGGGTTACCTTCCATTCTTTTTAAGCCTTCTTTGAAACGTCTGTCAATTCATTCTTTGGGGAAGACAGATGAAAAATTTGAATTGAACATCCCTTCTTACAGCCAAATAGAAGCTGTAAGCTTACATTGTAACCATATTAAGCCAAATTCAGGGCTATTTGAGTTACCGAATCTAAAACATCTCGAGTTATACCTTTGCGAAGAGGCTGTTGATCTATCAAAGTCCGAGAAGCTAGAAAAATTAACATGTACCACCCAAAGTTCGGAGCTAGGTTGGGATACCTCAAAGATGCCGAACCTAAAGGAGTTGAATGTATGGATTAATGATAGTGAAATACCGGTTAAAACCCAGTTAGATTTTCAGCACAATAGATTTTTAGAGAAACTGTCCTTGCGTGGATTCGATTATTTTCCTAAAAATCTAGGAAAATGTAGCGCATTGAGAAGCGTTTGGTTGACAAATGTGGGACAACCGTCTTCGTCGGAAAACTTTATATTTTCATCACTAGATAATCTTGAAGAACTCTACCTGAACAAATGCGGCTTAGATTATTCGCCCGACAGATTTCTAGGATCGATGCCGAACCTGCATAAGCTCTCCATCCTAAATACCGAAGGAATTGTTCAGCTTAGGGCGGAACTTTTCCGATCTATGCAGCTTACGGAAGTGGAGCTCCAAAACTGCTCGTTGCCTAAAGATATGCCAGAGGTAGCTGTTGATTCTTTAGAAACGAACTATCTGAATACGGAAAATATTTCTTCGCTTTCGGTATTTAAAAAAATCAATCTTCTTTCTAGCGTACAATCCAATTTAGGGCAGGCAGAATGGAAGCATCTTATCTCCTTGGAAGACTTCAGTTTAAAAAGGTGTCATAATGTTAAGGTTTTACCTTGCTTTAGTGAAAGCAACAGCGCCCTCAAAACAGTTGAATTGAAAGAGAACGATCTGCTGGAAACATTCCCTGAGTCTTGGAAAGATTGTCCTGCCATAAAATCTCTATTTATAGATCGATGTCCGAATCTTGTTATACCTGCTTGGGATAGTTTTTCGGAATTGGAAAGCCTTTGTATCGATTCAAAGGTGTCTAAAATACCTGCTTCCATTTTATTATGGAACCGCCTAGCAACAATTAGCATTTCTGAGAATTGCCTTAGAAAGGAAGTCGCCTTATATGTGTCGGATCTAACAAAAGTTACATTAGATGACAACTTGAAGAAAGAAACAAAGCAGCTTATAGGCTTGTTGCTCTTCGAGAATTATACGAAACAGCATATTATAGATAAGAAGCGGCTATTTTTGGATATTTTAAATTGTAAAAGCTTTAACGTACGACAGTATGCTTTATCACGATTGGATTTGATAAACGAGCCTTTTGAGGTAAATATGGATTTTCTAAAAGAAAAAACGATTGGAATTCTTGGTAAAGTTCAAAATGCAAAAACATACTATAAAAATAAGCTGTCTGAATGCGGATTGCAATTTAAGTCAAAAATAGATAATGATGTTGATGTTTTAATTGTTGGTACAAACTTTGATCTGCCAGAAGAATTCACTTCCAAACAAAGATTCTATATATCAGAAAACCAGATCGAGAAATTTGTGCAGGATGTACGACCGGGATATATCCAAAATTTGGAAACACCAGAGCTGCAAAGCCTAAGAAACTTGATTTTCTCGAATCAGGAAGAGAACGACAGACTAGTTTTAGAAATGGTAAAAGGAGGAGGTGTCGCTGAAGCTTTGCTGCCAGATTTAATGGTGGTTGCAAAGACATCCAGAGTTGATTCTGTAAAAAATGGGCTAAAGAAACTTTTGAAGGCAAAACTATCGGCTGATGCACAAAAAATACTGTCGGATAGAACAAATATGCGATTGTATGGCGAAAGTCAATTTAACTATTACCATTCCTTAGATCCCGAATTTGATGTAGCTCAGATGGCCTACACGTTCGTACAGCGAGAAAACGCAGATCCAAAGTTCTTCTTGAACACATTTAATAGTAGTAAAAATCAATTTAGGGAGGAGATGTTCCTTGGCTATTATAAAAGATATCTTGAAAAGCCTCACTATTTGACAATCCGTGAGAAGCTAACTTCAGATGAGATGCGAATAGTTCTTTCGATGCCAGAATTTAAAGGCCTTCTTAAAAGATTAATTATTTATACAGATGAAGATGTTTCAGGATATATTGATGCACTATTATTACATAAGGACACATTGCAAGAACTCCATTTCACGACTACGTCTAGTAAACTGATAGATGATATAGGCCATTTAAAAAAAATTAAAAAGTTTAGTATTAATGGCAAAAAACTAGAGAAACTTTCTGAAGGACTGCTTCAAATGAAGAAATTAAAGGAGTTGCTTATCTATAGTGATCAGCTAATTATAGAAGATGTAAAGTTTAAAGAACTTAATAAAATAGAGCATTTTTATTGTTCAGGAAACATTAAGTTTCAAGAATAGATGTAGTGGTTATAGACTCGCTTATTCACCCCTAGTTCACCGTAGTCCAAATTAAACGCACGAGGCTCGGCGCATCTTGTAAATCCCGTCGAACATAAGTAGCGGTCTTTGACCGCCATTAAACAGCAAGCTTTCACCACCACATAAAAGCGCAGCCATACCAACGGCTGCGCTTTGTTTTTTGCTGCCTCAGCCGAATCTATTCTGAGGCTATAGCCTGCAATGATAGAGTTGACGAAGGCAGGAGCCTTCGCCAAACAAGAAAAATCCCCCTTTTACTATTCTTATTTAGACTGTTTATACCATAACAGCGTAAGCAGTCGGTATAAGCGCCAGTAAGGCAGCTCTACCTCATACTGTACGCCAGCTACTATTTATACCCTATTTTAAACTAATCACCTTAACATCAGGTGCAGTATTATCGTTTACATATCAGCAAAATAAAAATCGAAGCCCATGAGACGAACCGTACATTTCATTCTCACGCTTGTGCTACTTGCTATGCTTAGCTGCCAATTTGCAGCTGCACAGGTCAGGTATACGATAAGATCCCAAAAGGTGGAAATAGTGGGGACATCAAACATCCACGATTGGACAGCGGTAGTTGGAAAGCTCTCCGGATCATCCGACTTCGTCGTGGAGAACAATACGATAACAGGCATTAAAGCAGCGGTGGTAGATGTAGATGCCAGCTCGCTTGCCGGCTCGAAGGGGGGTATTATGAACAGAAAGATAAAGGAGTGCTTCGACTCCGAAAGCTACCCCCACATTAGGTTTGTGCTGGCAAAGGTAAATGGCGTTCAAACCACAGGGAATGTATCAACCATCAACCTTGTTGGCAACATTACCATAAAAACCACCACCGTACCGGTTGAGTTTTTGGTAAAGGCAACGGCACTTGCCAGTGGCGAAATTGAGGTGCGCACATCAAAGCAAATTAGGATGAGCGACTTTAACCTAAAGCCTCCAACAGCGCTGCTTGGCACGCTAAAGACCGCCAACGACGTAACAGTAAACATCTACTTTCTTCTTAAGAAGTAGTAGTATGCCAACCAGCGTATGGCTGGCAACCCGGTTCTAATTTTAAATCACACTACGATGAAATCAAAAGTAGGATACGCGCTAGTACTTGCCCTTATTGTAGGAGGCTCCTTCGGTGCATCGGCACAGCTTGCCGATATGCAGTACTTCAACAGAAACGACCAGAACGGAAGGAATCTTTTCGAAACAGCTAAGGATGATTCGGTAAAGTATGGTGGCCAGAAGCTAAGGGTTGGCGCAGGTTTCATGCAGGCCTTCCAAACGCTCAAGAATCACAATACGGCAACACCAAACATGGTAGGTGGCGTCGATCAGAACAAGCCCATTAAGATTGAGCCCGGCTTTGGTCTTGCTGCTGCAAACATGACCTTCGACGCCCAGCTCGCCGATGGCGTTAGGCTCAACCTCACCCTCTACCTTGCCTCTAGGCATCATAACGATACGTGGGTAAAAGGGGGCTACATCCAAATGGATAAGCTTCCGTTCCTTAAGGGAGAGCTCTTCGACAACCTGATGAAGTATACCACCATCAAGGTAGGCCACATGGAGGTCAACTACGGTGATGCCCACTTCCGCCGCAACGATAACGGGAACGCCATCCTTAACCCATTTGCCGAAAACCTTATCATGGATGGTTTTGCCACCGAAATTGCCGGTGAGGTTAACGTGCACTACAACGGGCTGATTGGCGTATTGGGGCTAAGCAATGGCCTGCTTAAAGGCGATGTTATAGAGAAGACCAACACCAAAACGGGCAAAACCCGCAGCAAGAAACCCTCCGTTTATGGCAAGCTTGGCTTTGACGGCTACCCTGTAGAGGGGTGGCGCCTCCGCGTTACCCAATCGGGCTACTTCAACGGCGGATCAACCAGCAATACGCTCTATTCGGGCGACCGTGGTGGATCCAGCTACTGGGGCGTGCTTACCAGCTCCACCGATCTAACCGCAAACATGGCAACCGGCCGATACTCCCCCGATTTCAGCTACCAGGTTAGCTCCCTAATGAGCAACATCTTCACCAAGTACCGCGGGCTGGAGCTCTTTGGCACTTACGAATGGGCAAAAGGACGACCATACACCAATGACGTAGCCCAGGTGGACAAGCGTACGGTACACCAAATTGCAGGAGATCTACTCTACTACTTTGGTGAAAAGGAAAACTTTTACGTAGGCGCTCGCTATAACAGGCTTAGCGGAGAGCTCGCTCCAACCGCAATGGATGCCGACATCACCCGTAAGGCATTTGCTGCAGGTTACTTCTTTACAAAAAACATACTGCTAAAAGCTGAATACGTGAAGCAAACGTACGATGGCTTCCCTGCAAATAACATCTACAACGGAGCCAAGTTCGACGGGTTTGTCGTAGAAGCAGTGGTGGGGTTTTAACACTTACCTAAATGAAAAAGTGCAGAGCCAGAGATTTCACCTTTATGACTTTTATTTTAGAGGAGTCCTCTATGAACCACAGAATAGAAAGGTTGCCCATATTTGCTCGCTTAACAACGGCAGGCAAACGTAGTGTTACCAACCGCTTTCTTCCGTAGACACCATGGCGCAGCCATACCAGACTGGCACGAATCCCTGTTTGAGCGAGGTCGCCTCCACAATGACCCTCAATGTTGTAACGGTCTTAGGGCTATTACCACATTTGAGGAAGCGCCATTTCTCCGCGACCGAGCGAGTTAATTCGTGCCAAGGCCTTTTGGTTCTTTTGGGCCAGCCAAAAGAACGGAAAAGAATAAATACTTCGCAGATAAAATCATAGCCAGCATTCAAGCCCTAGAAGAATTCTGTGCTTATTATTTTAAAAGTGATATACCTGATTGCTGGGCAGGGAGTTTACCTTGGCAGACCTCCCTGCCCTACTTTAGCGGATTGCTGATGCTACAGATATTTCTACTACAGGCTGTTTTTTTAGCTCTTGGGGCATCCAACAACCCCGACGTTCACACCTATGCCTACGAAATACTTTCCGGTAGCCAGATATCCATCTCTGGTAAAAGCAACATTAACACGTTTAGATGCTATACGGCCAATATCCCGCGTAAAGGATCCTTTTTAGCTTTCGAACCCGAAGGCGTTAATGTAGTAGATTTCTACCATGCCGATGTCGATCTGCTGGTAAAATCGCTCAGCTGCGGCAGCAAGCTAATCGAGAAAGATCTGAACAGATCCCTTATGGCCGATAGGTACCCATTTATTATGCTAAGCTTTAAGGATGCCAAGCTAGTTGCGCGATATCCAAATAGAACAGCAAAATATCAAACCACCTTAAGCATGACGATTGCCAGCACAACCCGCAACGTGGGAGTGGACATTCTTCTTCAGCAGGTAGATCATAACACGTTTAGGATAGTAGGTAGTCAGGTTATTAGCATGACCGATTTTAATATAAAACAGCCAACAGCAATGTTTGGAATGATAGTCGTAGATCGTGAGATTACCATTAGCTTCAATATTCTCGCAGCTGTATATAAGGATGTTCTTGGAAGCTATACAATCCCCATAGCGGGCAGTAGCAATTCCTCTGCTCAGCGTAAGCTAGATTAAACGCACGAGGCTCGGCGGAATTTGGCTACGCCGAGCTCCGCTTCGCAACGATGGTAATAGGCTACGTCGAGCTTCTGTTTCGTCGAGTTCAGCTCGGCTGAGTCCCCTGCCCATAGCCGTCAAGCTAAAAGATACCATTCTTAAAGGAAGACCATATGCCTGCCCATTCCCAACTCACCCCTAAATCCCCTCTCTTAGCCGAGTGGTTGGTTAACCAGTAAAAGAACGTTTCGGCTTCTGCTTTCTTTACTCAGGCGAAGCCTGCTCGGCCAAAAGAAGGGACTTCCAGCGCTCCGATTATGCTGCAGCCTATATCCGTGCCGCACCCCCCTCTTTGCGAATGGCAAGTAGGCGCTTACAGTATGAGCAGGCTCTCCAATGCCATTCGGAGAGAGGGGGATTGGGGGTGAGTCGGTTTTGCGAAGCGGCAAGCTCCTCTTTCGTTGCTTACCCATCCTTAGCTTGACGGCTATCGGCAGGAGCCTTCGCCAAACAAGGAATTGCCTATGCCATGCCCATCCCCAACTCACCCCTAAATCCCCTCTCTTAGCCGAGTGGTGGGTTAAACAGTAAAAGAACGTTGCCGCTTCTGCTTCCTTTACTCAGGTTACGCCTGCTCGGCCAAAAGAGGGGACTTCCATCGCTCCGATTAGGCTACAGCCTATATCCGTGCCGCACCCCCCTCTTTGCGAATGGTAAGTAGGCGCTTGCAGTATGGGCAGCCTCCCCAATGCCATTCGGAGAGAGGGATTGGGGGTGAGTCGGTTTTGCAAAGCGCTTAGCCACCCCGTAGCTTCGCCTGTTCGGCTACGGGCAAAACCCTCCACATAGCAGCGGCAAGGCTTGCCCTTTTATTGACTAAGCTAAAATAAACCTGACCCTGCCGCACAACCGCAGCGTATAATCGCTAAATTGCTCGCCTATTTATAATCGTAAGCCTATATTAAGCATGGTAACAGTGGAACACTTCGGTTGCGCCCGGTTCGGGGCGGTGGGCTTGCGGTTAGATAGTAGATGCACCTCATTTGCGGAAAAGGTATACATACCACTACAAATTTTGGTGGGATATACACCTTAGGGAGGATGGAGGTGCATATATAAACGAATTAGCGGTCACCCTAAGGACGACCCAATAAAACATAACAAGAAAGACAAATTAATATGGACTATATTTTACATACAATTGAAAAAAAGATAAGGCGATTTGAAGGTACAGCCGAGGCTCGAGTTTATCATCAAGTCAGAGTAGAATATGCCTTTTATTTGTTGCTTTCCTATTTTTGGAACAAAAATTTTGAAGAAATAGGAATTACTGATTTTGTTCTTCAAGGAAATATTATTAAGGAAATCCAAAAACCTTCAATTGGAACAATTGCAAGTATAATTCAAAAACTTGACATTGCTAATGAGTTATCTCAATCTGTTTCTAAAAAAGACACTAAACCCGAATTAAGCGAATATGCCGAACTCAGAAATGATTTAATCGGACACGGTTATAGTTTTGAAGATGATTTAAACAACTTTTCTAATTCATTCGATGTATGGTATCAGAAACTATTGAATCTAAGAGTTCAAATTTTAAGTAGAAAAACTGATTTGATAGTCTGTCAAGGTTTTGATGAAACTACTCAAGAATATATTGGAACAATATATGATTACGAGGGAGACATTAGAAGTAATTGGCGGTGTTCGAAAGAAATCTATGAGTTTGAATTCGAAAATCTTTATGCTTCATACGAACCAAACAATTATTCTCGTTTATCGCCATTTATCCACATAGAAGCTAATGAAGACGGATTGTTTGTATTTAGGAACGTTCAACAAGCACTACTTGGTAAACTTAGATATAACAGAATTGACAAATCAGATAAAGACTTCACTAAATGTTGGGAAGAGTTCGAATTTAGTGCTAATAACGGTGTTTTAAAAAGACAACCCAACGGCTGTATTATAAATGTATTTCACCCCAACTATAAAAGATACATTGAGGTTGGAAGTATAAAAGAAAAAGTTTACGATTTTCTAACAGGTAAAGAAAAGGGATCATCTGTATGTATTACATTATGGGGGCACGGTGGGAACGGTAAAACAGCTACAGTTCAAAAGATATGCGAAGAGCTTTCTCTCAATGAGAAAAAACCTTTTGAATTTATAATTTTTCTTTCCGCAAAAGATAGAGAATTGAATAAGTTCACAGGAAAAATTGTTCCTATAAATACGGAGAATCGCATTACCAGTTTTGAAGAACTTATTAAAAAATTGAACTTACTAATCTATTCAGAAGATTCAACAGACACTAAAAAAATCATTGATGAAAAATCCAGAATGTTGCTTGTCATAGACGACTACGAAACATTTGATGATACGGACAAAGAAAAAATTACTCAATTCATTAAACAATTAAATACTGTTTACCACAAAGTAATCATTACCACTCGAAATAGTTTTCTAAAAATTGGCGATGACATTCAAACGAATGAGTTGGATATATCTAACACAATTAAATTCCTTAATGAGGTATTGACATTTGAACACAACTATACGCCATTACAGCTAAAAGATGTTGAAGCTGAAATTAGACAAGGAGATATTAAGAAGGAAATTCATAAAATAACAATTGGTAAACCCATTGAAATTATCCGCTTCGTAAATTGTTTCGTTCAGAAAGGAAAACTTACTGAAGACTTCCTAAAAGATATGAAACGCGTTAATTCCCATTCTGAAAGAAATGAGTTCTTATATGGTCGAAACTACAAACAACTTGAAGGAGATAAATTAGCACAAGATATTTTTACTGTTATTGGCTTACTTACACCACAAGATTCCCTAACAAGTTTGGTCAAACACATAAAATTCATCTTAAATAAAAAAGATGAAGACGAAGCTGTTTTCAATAATTCATTGGACAAACTCGTTAAGCTTCGCTTAATTGAAGTTGACGAAGACGGTTCTTACAAAGTTGACTCGAAAGATATTCTTGAAATTATGAAACAAGAATACAACAAGAGAAATGAAGGTTTCCGAAGTGGTACTAGAGCATTTTATGAAAGGATAAAAACAAATATTACTACTGATACCGACAGAGCATTATTAACACACGTAAAAACTTTACGCCATCAATCAAATCCAGAAACAACAGTTCAGCAGTATCGAGAAATATTAAGACAGGGGAAAGAGTTTTCGTATGACGTAAAATTTGAAGCACTTTTAGATTTAGGTGATTTCCTTTTTAATCATCGTGGGGAAAAAGAGCTTGCTATAAAATTATTTGACGAATATTTTGATGATTATTATGAGTTTGAAGTTTTAAAACGATATTCGAGTTATTCTTGGAGTTTAGACAAAGAAAAATCAATTAGGATTCTTGAGAGTTTTTATGCAAAAAATTCAACGCGCAACGTAAGTATCACAAAGAATGAGAAACTACATTTGCTTGCGTTAATTGTTATGAGAGAAAGTTTCTATTGGAATGATAAGTTTGAAAGAGAAAATAACAATAGACAAAAAAATAAAGACCAACTTCAAAGAATATACAACAATTATGGTCATATACTCTTTGCACAACTCAAACACATTAATATCACGAAAGATTTAAGCTCGGAAGAACTTAATGACATTACCTTAGCAATAGAAAGTTTAATAGATACTTGCTATCGTATTAACAATAAACCCGTAGCTATTGAAATATGCGAGTTTGGATTAGCTAACTTTCCTGAACGAATACATTTTAGATTCAAGAGGAAAATTGACAAATTAAAAGGATATAGAAGCCATTTTCAACAAAGTCGTCCGAAAACACTTTCTGATTTTGGTGCAAAAGTAAAAGCTGCCTATACACCGTTAGAAATAATAAATCTTGACCCCAAAGACAAAGGATACACAGGTACAATTTTGAAATTATATAATGACCAATCAAAATACGGATACATAAAATATGATTCAGACCAAATTCAAGGCAGAATTTATTTTCGTGAAGCAAGTTTAGTTGGACATAAATTCGAACAATTAAAAGAAGGAGATAAGGTGAAATTTGGTTTTGGCAAAATTAATAAAACTAAATTTGGTGCTATTCAAATGATAAAAGCATAAACGACAAGGGCTAACCTCCGCTAAACGTAGCTCCTAGTTCAGCGCAATCTCAATTAAACGCACGAGGCTCGGCGGAATTTGCAATTCCGTCGAACATAAGTCGCGGTCTTTGACCGCAACTAAACGGCAAAACGAGCACCACCACATAAAAGCGCAGCCATACCAACGACTGCACTTTGTTTTTTACTACTTTTGATTGCGGTCTTCAGACCGCTACTTAGTAAAGTCGAAGTTTAAAACTTCGACTAGCCTTGAGCGCTGATGTAGGCTACGGCGAACGGGGGCACATCGTTTACGCCCCGTTCGGAACTACAGGTCTGCGGTTTTAGGTAAAAGACAGCTGTAGCTGCACATATACACCCATATAGGGATATATTAGGTAGCTTTGTTGCATATATAAACGAGTTGGGCGCAAGTTTGAAAATACGAGCATTAAGGATATTAACATTATAATATGACCAGAACAATAGGTATAATAGGAGACTTTCATAACTCGATAACTCAATCAACAATTGCTGATTCGATTAATCACTCAAATAGATTATTAGGATTTGATACAGCTTTTACATGGATTGACACAGAACAATTGGATTCGGATAATTATATGGATATATTAAATGGATTTGATGGCATCTGGAGTGCACCAGGAGGTCCATTTAATAGTTTAGATGGAGCAATAAACGCAATAAGATATGCCAGAGAAAATAGGATTCCGCATCTTGGAACTTGTGCTGGTTATCAACATACGATTATCGAGTATGCACGTAATGTATCAGGATTTAAGAATGCTCAACATGCCGAGTATTCATCAGATTTAGATAATCAATTTATAAGTAAAATGTCTTGTTCCTTAAAGGGTACAAAAGATAAAGTGATTTTGGTTAAGGATTCAATCGCTCAAAGGATTTATAATTCAAGTGAGATAGAAGGTGATTATTTTTGTAGTTATGGATTAAATAATGATTTTAAATTTGTATTTGAACACAGTGACTTTGTGGTAAGTGGATTTGATAAGGATAATGCAATTCGGATATTGGAATTAAGGAATCATCCATTTTTTATAGCAACAGTATTCGTTCCACAAGTTGATTCAACATTCGAGAAACCTAATAAATTGATAACAGAATTTGTGAGAATAGTGAACAGTTAAAAAAACCAGCGCCCAACAAGCGGTCTCAGCTAAGCGTAGCGTCCTCGCTACGCTCTAGCAACCAAGGCCTCCGGCCGTAACAATTATCACCAAGGCTACGCTTGAAGGGCAGCTTTACCATGAAAAGCTGCCGCTGTTGGTTCCCCGTTACATGGCATTAAAAAAAACAGCACAACCATAATGAAACACCTTGATTTTAAAGATAAATTTCTAAGAATTGATGATAAGGAACTTGAAATGGAGTTCTCGATTAAAGATGCTCGGATTATAGATAATAAAGCAATTGTGATTTTTGACTTTAATGATTTAGTTCCAAAACATAGACAATTTAATAATTGCAGAGCGTTTGATAATAATGGAGATTTGATATGGATTGCTGAACATCCGACAAATACAAGTGCTGATTTCTATGTTGAGTTTATGGATTCTAAATCTAATAAATTATGGAATTTTAGTTGTTTCATCTGTCAACTAG
The DNA here is from genome assembly GCF_963678165.1 of uncultured Acetobacteroides sp. Taxonomy (NCBI): domain Bacteria; kingdom Pseudomonadati; phylum Bacteroidota; class Bacteroidia; order Bacteroidales; family Rikenellaceae; genus Acetobacteroides; species uncultured Acetobacteroides sp. The sequence continues at coordinate 4,087,334 of NZ_OY782755.1, forward strand.
ATTACAAGACAGGTAGATTAATTAAATCGGAGTTCACAAAATGATTTTTAAAACGGTAGATTCAAGAAACAAATGCAGCGGGTTTGACCCCCCAAGCTAAGCGTAGCGTCCTCGCTACGCTTGGTTGAGCAAGGCTTCCAGCCTATTATTAATGCGGCTCCTGCTCCCAAGTTCAGCGCAATCTAAATTAAACGCACGAGGTTCGGCGGAATTTGGCTACGCCGAGCTCCGCTTCGCTACGGTTGCAATTGACTACGTCGGACTTCGTTTCCGTCGAGCTTAAGTAGTGGTTTGTAACCGCCATTAAGCAGCAAGCTTGCTTGACAGGAGGGTACCGCTCGAGATCGAATAAAAGTCAATGGCCCGAATGGCTTATAAACGCATAAAAATTATCCCGGAAAGCATCCCCTATCGGAATCATGTTATCCTTAATCTTTATGCGGTTGCGCTCTATCGATTCAATCTTCGTTTTAGCTACAACCCATGATTTATGGACCTGGACAAACTTATTGGAAGGTAATTGACCAAGCATTGTAGCGAAGCTTTGTTTGGTCATAATCCTTTTATACGGCGTTACAATTTGCAGGTACTCCTTCATTCCTTCAATCCAAAGGATATCTTCAACCTGGATATTTTCGAGCCGGTATTCGGTTTTTACAAAAATATTAGCAGCTGTATCCGGGCTCATTTGCTTTGCCAGCGCATCGTCATAAGCTTTGTTCACGGCATCCAAAAAACGTTCAAACGAATATGGTTTCAACAGGTAATCAAACACCCGAAGCTCATAGCCCTTCAGCGCGTAATCGGCATACGCGGTAGTAATGATGACGTAAGGTTTTACCGATAACGCTTCCAGCAGCTGGATACCGGTAAGCTGCTCCATCTGAATATCGAGAAAAAGAACATCAACCTTATCCGCTTTCATATGCTGCATCCCCGAGAGGGCATCTTCAAAGCTGCCACGCAGCTCCAGAAAAGGTATTTTAGCAATAAAGCCTTCCATCTTGGTAATGGCAGGCGGTTCGTCTTCGATAATAATGCACGACAATTTCATGAGAGCAGGATGCTTAGGTCAACGCTAAAGATATGGTTTTCCTTCGAAACATGGAGCTGATACTTTCCCGGATAAAGAAGTGCAAGCCGGCGTTTTACATTCTCAAGCCCCACTCCTCCCGATCTTTCGTGCTGGGAAACCTCATCATTAAAATAATTCCGGCAAACAAAATGCAGCTGCTTCCCGTCACATTGTAAAGAGATATCGATAACCGGCACGATCCCCTTATTCGCAGAATACTTAAAAGCGTTTTCAACAAACGGGATGAACAGCATGGGGGCCAGCTCATAGCTAGAACAATCACAAGGAAATGAATATTTTACATATTCTGGCTTCTTAAACCGGATCTGTTGAAGCCGGATGTAATTCTGTACATATTCGACCTCTTTGGTTAACGGCACTTTTTCCGGTCGTGTTTCGTAAACCATGTACCGCATCATATCCGACAGCGTTATAAGCGCCTTCGACGCCTCATCGGGGGCACTGTGTATAAACGAATCGATATTGTTGAGTGTATTGAAGAGAAAATGAGGATTAATTTGTGATTTAAGGACTTCCAGCTCATTTTTCAGGTTACGGTTTTCCAGTTCTGCTTTCACCTTGATGTTGGTAAACCAATTCTCAAAGCCTCTCACCAGGCTTCCGCTTTGGGCAATGATAAAAGTGCCGACAACTGGAAGCCCGAAAACACTAAATCGCTGTACCTTAAAATGAGGTGCAATAACCCAATGGGCAACGAGGAAGACAAACGACACCAAAACCGTTAATATCAACGAATAAATGAGATAACGAACCAATTGCCGCTGCTCGAAATAACGAATAAAATACCCGTAGAACAGATAAAAGATAACAGCCGCCCATATAAAATTTAAGGCCAAATGCGGGATTAACAAAGTAATTCCGTCAAAATCGGCAATACTAGAGTATAACATAGCCAACACTACGGAGAACGCCCCAAATACCGTCCAGAAAATGCCGTGAATCAATATTTTTAAAGCCAGCTTCATTGCCTCGATAAGCTTAATTCTTCCTTCTCGCCCAGTACCCTTCCGGGCAAAAAGCATTGATGCAAACCTACGAATAAGATCAAATATGCAAAAGGGTTGTCCCCCCCTGAGCGTAACGCCCCCCGTTCGGCTGAGGCTCCTGCCTCAGTCGCTTCTATCCTTGTAGGCTTTGCCTACATAACGGAGCGTAGCCCCCAACTCGGCTACGGGCAAAAACCCTCACGTAGCGGCGGCAAGTCCTCGCTTTTTACTGGCTAAGCTACAATCCTGAAAGGATTGAATTTTAATAGCCCCGAGTGAAACTCGGGGAATTAGGTTGGAAGATGAAAACAACCCCGAAGGGGTTGAATAGCTTCTCTGAGAAACGGGCTAGCCCATAACGAATACCCAGGGATTTCGCCTTTAAGATTCTTGTTCTAGAAAAGGCCTTTATAAACCTCAGAATAAAAAGGTTTCCCATATTAGCTCGTTTAACAACGGCAGGCAAGCGTAGTATCACCAAACAACCTTCTTCCGTAGACACCATGGCGTAGCTGGAGGCGTTAGCCGACATCCCGAAAAGTTCCGACAACGGGACATACCAGACTGGCACGAATCCCTGTTTGAGCTGGCACATCCCGCTCTGCGGGAGAGGTCGCCTCCACATGTTCCTCAATGCTGTAACGGTCTTAGGGCTATTACCACATTTGAGGTAGCGCCATTCCTCCGCGACTGAGCGAGTTAATTCGTGCCAAGGGTTTTTGATCCTTTTTGCCCTACAAAAAGGATAGAAAAGAATAAAAGCTCGCGGCTAAAATCATAAGCAGCATTCAAGGCTTAGCTGAATTTTGTGCTTTTATTTTTTAAAGCGAAATCCCTGAACGAATACCCACCCTATTCGTTATAGAGCCTAATTTTTCGTTATTAGAAATATCATGGATATCAAGAATTTGACATTTGACTTTTCCGAGCTTTTACATAATTACTTATCAGCATGTAAACCGCCTGTGGCAACATAAAATACGTCATTCCCGAACAAGGAATCATGTAGCTGCCAATTAGTACGATAATTAAGTAGGATATGGTAAAGCTATAGGGCAAGGCAATCCCCTTCCTTTCCATTGAGTGCACCAACAAACCTAATGGAATGACTAGTATGCCAAAATAAAAGAACCAAAAAGCGGCAAACGTTTCAAAATTTGTACGTCCTGTCATTGCAGGAAATTCTTCCAATCCTCTGCTTATTTTAAAAAAACCCGATTGGGCAAATCCGTGAAATTGCTTGCCAAAACCACCAGCCGACAAAGCGCACTGGGTATGCATGATCCCAATGATTACAAGCAATATCCCGTTAGTTACTTTCTTTAGTATTTTCATAACATTTGGAGTTTTAAGGTTTCGTTTAATATTTCTGGCTAAAAAACATTGGTACGGTATAACATACAGTTGGCAACGCACACATTAAAAGGATCACTGGGGATGGCTGGCGGAAAGCTGAAAATAATGTAAACTCGGTTACGATGCGAATGACAAAGAATAAGATACACATTCCCAATACACTGTATCTTAGCAAGCTGCCTAGTATGGCTTTAGGCTGAACAAGCGACACTACTCCCATAAATAGTAAAACCAAAATAACAATGGCATGGTAAGTCAAAAAAATTGACCGGTTTACCTGCGACAGGCAGCTTAGTGTGTTGTCCCAGTCAAATAGCTTATTAAACAAGACGTGAAAAACAACAAACAGGAGGTCAATTGCCCCTGCTATACGGAGCATCAATACGCAATTCTTCATCATAATTATTTTTCAGAAAATTCATTGGTTATGCTAGTTATCATCGATTTGATAATGAGAATATGAAAAGGTTTTACTACGAAAAAATAGACACGTCCCCAGAAGTTATGATAGCACACCTTGGTTGTAACTGTCACCTTATATTTATAAGGTTGTATCTCCAACCTAAAAGACAAGCTGGCCGAGAGATGCTTATCGCTAGCATAGAGCAAGACCTCTTCGTCGGTTACTTCCTGCACATCAAAAAAACCGGCTCTTTCACCTTTTCGGATAGCCAAAACAGGCTGTTCCACCTCTTCTCCGGTTTGCAAACCCAACGGACGAACCAAGCAATTGCGCACTTTATAAAGCCAAACCAGCCAGGTTGGATTATAATTCAGCAGATAACGGGCAATACTGGTCACTTGTATGGGTTGCCGGGAAATAATTTCTCCTGAAAAGCTATCAGAATAATGTATCGTCGTAAAACAATCCCGCATCAACGATTTCTCGGGAGTGGCTATTTTTAAAGCATTCATGACTAATAGGTTAATTTGTCAGTACAAATATCCAATTAAGATTTATGCCAAACAAAACCAATCAACCAACGGACAATAACCGTCAACCAACTCAGTTCGACTGAGACTCCTGCCCTAGTTCAGCGTAGCATAAATGAAACGCACGAGGCTCGGCGTAGCTAAACTTCGCCGAGCCTCGTGCGCTGATACAGGCTTCGGCAAGTGGGGTGTTGCCCGTAGGGCATTCCGACTTGTAGCATGTCGCCACCTTACTTCGTAGAGGTTAAACCAGTCCGTTATAACCGAAGATCAACGTATTTTACCATCCAATGACAGGTATTCAAAAACCTGTCAGGTATTACCTTGTGGTGTAGAATCTCGGAAACGGGCACTATAGCATGCCTTGCTCTATACCCCTCACTAGCCGTAGTCTAATTAAACGCACGCGGCTCGGCGGAATTTGCAATTCCGTCGAACTTAAGTAGCGGTCTTTGACCGCCATTAAGCAGCAAGCTTGCACCACCACATAAAAGCGCAGCCATACCAACGGCTGCGCTTTGTTTTTTGCTGCTCTATCCAAACAGGCGAAGCCTGCTCGGATAAAAGAAGGGACTACCTGCGCTCCGATTAAGCTGCAGCTTATATCCGTGCAGCAGCCCCCTCTTTGCGAATGGCAAGTATAGCCGCTTACCGTATGGGCAGCCTCTCCAATGCCATTCGGAGAGAGGGGGATTGGGGGTGAGTCGAATTTGCAAAGCGCTATAGCCACCCCGTAGCTTCGCCTGTTCAGCTATGGGCAAAAACCTCCACATAGCTGCGACAAGGCTTACCCTTTTACTGGCTAAGCTAAAATAAACCTGCCCCTGCCGCAAAACTGCAGCGTATAATAACTAAATTGCCCGCCAACTTATAGCCGTAAGCCTAAGGTAAGCATGGTGGTGGTAGAGCACTTCGTTTATGCCCTATTCGAGGTGTTGGATTTGCGGTTTGTAGGTAAAAGGCAGCTATAGCTGCACATATACACCCATATAGGGATATATTAGGTAACTTTGTTGCATATATAAACGAGTTACCGCCAAGTGTAAGGAAGAAATCTGGATAATGAAATGTTGTTTCAAATTTGAATTTATTAATGGAATTATATAAAGCAATATATGGAGATTCTTGGAAAGAAAACATTGTTCTTTCAAGCGTTCCTTTATGGAAATATGACAAGCAAATTCCTATAGCAAATGCTTCAGGTTGTTTAATAAACTATAAAAACAATGTTTTTTTAGTTTCAATCGCTCATGCATCCATTGCTGAGAGTGAATGGAATGTTGAAGTTAAAGCAGTTGAAAAGGTTGGTGATCATTTTGGTACTATTCTTCAGCCAATTAAAATGCAACCGCTAGCAGAATTTAAAATAACTCCTAATGGAACAGGTTTTACCGAACCTAAAATTGTTGATTTTACTTACCGAAAAGTTTCTGATACATTTAAATCCACGCATTGTTTAGGTATAATAAATCAAAATCAATTAATGGAAAGTGATAGAACAGTTTTCTCAACAAACTTTCAAGACATCCCATCAGAAGAGAAAAAGTATGGTTTTTATGGTAAAGTAAAATTCAACGGAGTAAAAGGGAAATTAATGGATTTTCAACACAGAATAGAGAGTGATTTAGAATATATAGGTAAAAAAGATGAATTTTACGTATTTAGATTATCCCACAAATATGGTTCACATGCTAATTATGTTGGATGTAGTGGAGCTCCAATAATAGACCAAGATAATAAAGTGGTAGCACTTGTATCATATGGTGTGAAAAGTGAGAATTGTATTTATGCTATTGATATTGCTAAATATAGGGCTGCACTTGATATAGAATTATTATAACAAACCAATTTAGATTTTAAATATGAGCTTTTTGAAACTTTGTAACAATGATAATTTTTTAGTACTTCTTCGAGATACATTCAAAGCGTGTCCAATTAGAATTCCAGAAGAGAGAATTAAACCAATAATTGTTTATTCACAAGTAAGGAAAAAATATAAATATATTGGAGATGTTGTGAATCTATTAAATGATAATACAAAAATTGAGATAGAAGAACAAGTCTCTCAAATGGCAAGTTTATCTGCTACAAAGACAAAATCAGTAGACGCAAAATTAGGATTAGAAGTGATGGGCGGTTTTTTACAAGGTTTTGGAACTAAAGGAGCATCACTTGATTTTGCATTTAAAGGAGTGAAGAAGATTTCTTTTTCATTTCAAAATGTTAGTCGGTCTTTTGTTGATGTCGGAAAATTATGTGATTTATTGTCTAAACGAAAGTTTAATTTGGATAACCCTGTAAATAAAACGTTTGTAGATGAATCCGCAAAATGTATTATAATTGACAGTGTGATAAAAAGCGACAATTTTTCGATTTGTGTTGAGGAATCGACTGAAAGTGATTTTAAATTTGATATTTCAGAGATTCAGAAAGCTATAAGTTCAAATGGTAATAATATTTCAACAAAGTCATCTAACAATCTAAATATATCATTTCAAGGAGATAAATCGTTAGCTTTTGCCTTTTCTGGCTTTATAGTAAATTGTGATGAAGATGGCTCAATATATTATGAAGGAGAACCTGATAAGATGAATTTAACAGTTGAACCAACAAAAACTAGTAGAGTTATTCCTCCCTATTTAGATTTTATAGAATCTGATTTTGGATTATTAGAATTTGAATAAACACCAAGCGGTAACAAGCGGTCATAAAACATAGCGGTTTCGGTGCAATTTGCAAGCTCAGATCCCGCAGGCAAGGTCTGTAAAGGGGGATAGGTTCGCAGCCACGCAATCCGCTACGTTTCATACCGCCAACCGTTGGCAACAATTAAAGAAATGAACATGGAAACAATTGAACTGTTAATTGATGATTTTCTGAGAGAAGCAGAATATGCTGCCAATTGTTTTTACAAGAAATATTATCGTAAAGATTTATTAATAGCATCTAAAGATGGCACTATTATAAGATCCGGTAAAATCGAAGGTCTTCAACATTATGCTTTTCATGGAATAGGTCTGTATGCTAAACGGAAAAATTGTGAAATTGATTTTGACTTTGGATTGAACGACAGAATTGACGGATTTGACACTTGGCGATTGAATCAATTTGCTCAGTCAAGAAAAGAGAAAAAAGAGAAATGGACTGAAGATAAAATTAAAAATGAACTGGTAAGACTGGAACAGATGGGAAAGATATCAAAGTTGAAGGATGATATTTCTTCTAACTATTACAGGAATGAATAAAAAAATGTTGCCAACACACGGTATAGTCAACAAGCGGGTGAAGTGGTAAGCGGAAGTTTTCTGCGCCACAGCAGCCGCAAAGCAGGCTGAGAGAACGGAAGCCAGCAAGCACTTGTTGCCCCTAGTTCAGCGTAGCCTAAATTAAACGCACACGGCTCGGCGGAATTTGCAATTCCGTCGAACTTAAGTAGCGGTCTTTGACCGCCATTAAACAGCAAGCTTGCACCACCACATAAAAGCGCAGCCATACCAACGGCTACGCTTTTTTTTTTGCTGCTCTATCCAAACAGGCGAAGCCTGCTCGTCTAAAAGAGAGGACTTCCTGCGCTCCGATTATGCTGCAGCTTATATCCGTGCCGCCCCCCCCTCTTTGCGAATGGCAAGTAGGCGCTTACGGTATGGGCAGCCTCTCCAATGCCATTCGGAGAGAGGGGGATTGGGGGGGAGTCGGTTTTGCAAAGCGCTTAGCCACCCTTTTCGTTACTTACCCATCCTTAGTTTGAAGGCTATCGGCAGGTGCCTTCGCCAAACAAGGAAGTCCCCCTTGCCATGCCCATTCCCAACTCACCCCTAAATCCCCTCTCTTAGCCGAGTGGTTGGTTAACCAGTAAAAGAACGTTACCGCTTCTGCTTTCTTTACTCAGGCGCCGCCTGCTCGGCCAAAAGAGGGGACTTCCTGCGCTCCGATTAAGCTGCAGCCTATATCCGTGCCGCAGCCCCCTCTTTGCGAATGGCAAGTAGGCGCTTACGGTATGGGCAGGCTCTCTAATGCCATTCGGAGAGAGGGGGATTGGGGGTGAGTCGGATTTGCAAAGTGCGGCAAGCACCTCTTTCTTTGCCTACCCGTCCTTAGCTTGACGGATATGGGCAGGTACCTTCGCCAAACAAGGAACATTAAACAGGGGCGTCACCGCCCCTGTTTAATTGATGGTTATATATTCATTTGTACAATTCAACAAGATTTTTACCCATTTCAAAAGCATTTTTGCAATCAATTGGAAATTGTATTTCTCGTGCAACGTTCTGCTTCTTTTCAATTTCATCGCTAATTACATATCTTGATGGGTTTTTAAATATGGTTGTTTGATTTGCAGTCATATACTCCCATTTACCATTAAAAACTGAGCTACCCAATGCAGCATGCAACTTGAACATAGAGTCCATATTTTTTTGAATCATTGAGTCAATAGAAATCCCCATTGTATAAATCATGCCAACATTAATTTGTCCTTTAAATTGATTCCTATCATTAAGATCATAAGACAAGTTCATGTACTCTAAACGCTCCTTAAAAGCCTGTAATGCCCCAGATATATTGTATACGTAAATGGGTGAACCCATTATTAAAACATCACACTTCATTACTTTTTCAAGTATTGGTGTCAATTCATCCTGCATGCTGCACTGATTAATTAACTTTTTGTTTTTTAATTTACAGGCAAAACAACTGATACATCCTTTATAATTCAAATCGTATAAATGTATTATTTCTGTTTCTGCTCCAGCTGATTTTGCTCCTTCAAGAGCATGATTCAGTAATGTTGCCGTATTTCCATTTTTCCGAGGGCTTCCATTTATTGCTATAACCTTTTTCATTGGGGTAGTTGTTTAAATTAATTCCTCGACAAAATTATTCACATTTGCGACCTGATTAACGATACTTTCGCTGGGGAAAGCACTATCTAAAAGGAAAGTAGCTTAACATGAGTTCGATTTAAGCATTTTGCTTTAATGCGCTATTTTCAATCATTTCGATATTTAGAGATGTTTTTTAGGAAAGAATGAATATGCAATTGACCCAGATAACATATATCCACATTACCTTGAGTGAGCATGTAATCTACAATTTCACCTTTATCATTGATAGTCAGATGTAATTTCAATCAAAAAATTATATCCAATAGAACATTGTCCTTTCGTTGCAATATCTTTAAAAGCTTCATTGAAACACTCTCTTTTGGGAATGACACATCTTTAAAGGAGTGGAATCAATAAAAGAAACCTCAGAACACTAACCCAAACAGCATGTTTTCAACAATATAGTCATTGGCATAATTGCTCCCGGTTGTAATTCCACAAAACGACTATAGGAAATTCACGTTGAAGGTGTTATCAAAATCGTAATTACTTTACTATATGATAGAGTAGATATTCTGCTTCTAGACTTTTTAGTGCTATCATTTGAAATTACATGACCCGACTTAACGTTATTAAAATCAATGCAGAAATCGTCTACAATACAATAAATTTCTGTAAGTTTATCAATAGAAATCACGCGCGTGTGTTTTATTTGTTTTAAACATTTAAACATCTGACACTTAAACACAATGGGGAATCCTCATTTTTTATAGTATTTATTGAACTGTTTTACGTCGAACTCTAGTTAATTTAAATGTTAAACCATGAATGATTCAGATAAACAATTACACTCAGGTAACGAAGACAAGGAAAAATGTAAAAAAAAAATGATTGCTATTAGAGATTCGCTTGATGTACTTTATGGAAAATGGAAGATTCCAATCATTGCAGCGGTGTATTATGGAAATAAGCGATTTAAAGACATTAAGAATGAGATTCCAGGATTAACAGATAAAAGTTTAGCTAAAGAATTAAAAGAAATGGTTGGAGATGGACTATTAGCACGTGTTACAATTGACGCGTTTCCCCCTCTTGTTCAATATGAATTGACTGAGTATTCTGAATCGCTGAAACCTGTAATTGATGCACTATTTGAATGGGGATTTAAACATCGAAAAAAGATGTTAGAATAATCTTTTCATATGAAAGTGTGGGGGGGCAAGAAAAGCATGTGTGCGAAAGCGAATGGTTCGCTCGTAGGAAGTGCATGCCCATCCGCTGAACTCTTAGTGGGGGCACTTCGGAGGCAATCGTTCCTGCTTTAGCTCGTATAATTAATCCGGTAATGCTTTGGAGTAACCCCAGCATATTTATAGAATAATCGAATAAAGTAAGAGGAGTTATTGAACCCAAACTCTTCGCTGATTTCCTCTATGGAGAGGGTGGTATAGGCTAAAGAATTTTTAGCTTCTTGAATTACCTTTTTTAGAATGTAGGTCTTAGCATTGACTCCAAGTATTTGATGGGTTATCTTGTTTAGATAATTTGAGGTAATACAGAGTTGATTGGCATAGAAATTTACCTCTCGGTTTGTCTTAAAATTAGCCTCAACAAGCTCCGCAAATGCGGCCACATGCCTATTCATGATATATTCGCTGCTCGAAAGTGAGGACTCCTCATCAGCAATACTCGCACGCTCTAGTAATCCGAGCACCAAATAAACCAATGCTCTAAGTACATGATCTTCATTCTCAACATACGACTTCACTTCAGCTCTTATCTGCACGAATAGCTTTTCGACCTGGCCAAGGAGCTCACCTTCCAATCTTAAAAAGGGGGATCTATGCTCTCTGTTGAGGTAATGGAATTTTTCTAGAAAATGACGGTCATTGAAAAAGGAAAGGAGAAACTCTTTTTCAAACACAAGGGCATATCCTTCAAGCGAGCTGTCAGCTTGCCACCCCCACACATCTCCAGGTACCGAGCAGGCGATACATCCCGGAACAATACACATTTGGTGCTGGTTGAGCGTGATTTTCTCGGTGCCTTCGGTAATCAATGTCAGATCATAGTACGACAGCCGATGTACGGGAGTACTGCTGATATATTTTTTCATATCTTTTAAAGGGACCACATCTATAAGGAGTTCTTTACCATACTTGGTTTTATAAAAGTTGTACAGGTGTATTGATTTCATCCTACAAGCATTAAGAAGGCCTTATGAGAGTGCTATTCATCCGAAACAATATCGCACTTCTGCGGTTACTAAGTGGTATTTCCGGTAGTAAACAAAGGTAAAAAAACCAGATTGGCTTTTAATCACCCTAGATATGAAACTAGCAAGCTCATAGCTCGCTGCATCACATACGTTATAGGTTGGCACGTTATGTGACATTTTCCTCTTTGTTTGTGCTACAAGAAAACCTTGCGCTGCCGCTAACTTTGTACTATTAAAATTAATCACACTGCCATGAAAGAAAATAGCAAAGTAGCAGAGGCCATAATTGCTTTGGAAAAAGCAGCCTTAGACAGATGGTATAAAGGCGATCCATATGGTTACCTCGAAATGTACGATGAGCAAGATCTCTCATATTTCGATCCTGCAAAAGATAAGAGGTTGGATGGACATTCAAATATGAAAGCCTTTTATGATAGTATTAAAGGATTGGTTCATTCGGAAAAGTATGAAATTTTGAACCCCCTCGTTCAAGTGTCCAAAGACACGGCTACCCTAAGCTACAACCTTGTTGCTTATGTAGCGAAAGATGTTCACCGCTGGAACTCATCCTCCGTGTTCAGGTTGAATGAAAACAACGAATGGAAGGTGATCCATACGCACTGGTCATTTGTACGCCCTATGGATATGACATTTGATCCGGATAAGCAAGTTGTTTAAGCAGCGTAGCCTATAGGTATCAAAACCTCAGGGATTTCGCTTTTAGGATATGCTAAACGTTGAATACACCCCTAAATCCCCTAAAGGGGACTTCGCGGCAGCTCAACCATCATGTAAAATCTCGAGCACAATTCGGCTTCTGGTTACGATACGTGCTGCACCGTAGCCCCCTTTAGGGGGTTGGGGGTGAATACGGCTGAGTTTTCCTTCAGTTCCTAAGCGATAAATGTAAAAGCGATATCCCTGTATCAAACCTGCTTTTGAGGGATGAAAAGAGCAGGTTTGATTTTTTAATGTACTTGGGATTCAACAAATCTATGTTTTATGGATATTGAAAGTTTTAGAGAATACTGCCTCTCGTTAAAGGGAGCACACGACAAGCTGCCATTTCAAAAGGCAAGCACGGAATATGACCGAAATATTCTTGTATTTTCCGTGATAACGAAGTGGTTCTGTTTTGTTAACGTCGATAATTTCGATTTTTGTAACCTAAAGTGCAACCCGGAAGAATCCTTGATGCTGCAGGAACAGTATAAAGGAATTACGCCAGGATATCATATGAATAAAAAGCACTGGATTAGTGTCTACTTTAATAGTGATATACCAGATACGAAGATCAAGGAGCTTGTTGATAAATCATACAACCTAGTTGTAAAGAGCCTTTCGGCAAAAGAAAGGAATATCCTTAACGAAGAATTCTAGAACCCTAATAAGCTACAGATGGATGCTGAGACGTTCAGAGAATACTGCTTAAAGCTACCGAACACAAGGGAGGCAATGCCATTTGAAGGATTTTTTCATCATTCAAGATCAATTCTTGTCTTTTATGTAAAAGACAAAATGTTTTGCTTCTTTGACATAGATCGCTTCGATAGCTGTACAATAAAATGCAGTGTCAATCAGATAGAGGAGCTGAAAGATAGGTATAGCGCTGTTGGGAATCCCTTTAACCTCAGTCCAAAGCATTGGATTAGCATACAGCTTAATGCAGATATGCCAGCCGAATTGGTAATGGAGCTGGTTAAATCGTCGTACCTCCTGGTAGCGGAGGGCTTAGCAAGAAAAACTAAGGAGAAATAGATGCCTGTAATTTGGAATCCTTGGCATGGATGCACAAAAATAAGTGAAGGCTGCAAGAACTGCTATGTTTTTCGCGGGGATAAAAAGTGGGGTATTGATAGCAGCCAGGTAAGTAAAACCCAGAACTTCGATCTCCCACTCAAAAAGAACAGAAATGGAGAGTACAAAATTCCAACAGGAAGCAGGGTGTGGACATGTTTTACATCCGATTTTTTTATAGAACAGGCGGATAGCTGGCGGCCAATAGTATGGCAAATTATACAGAAACGAAAGGATCTCCACTTTTTCATCCCAACTAAGAGGGTTTATCGAATTCAGCAATGCCTTCCCGAAGATTGGGGAGAGGGGTATGACAATGTAACAATTAGCTGTACCGTGGAGAATCAGCGACAGGCTAATCTTCGCCTTCCAGAATATAAAAAGCTAGCCATTAAGCATAAATCACTTCTTTGCGAACCCCTATTAGAATCAATAGATTTAGAGCCTTGGATAGGAAGCTGGATAGAGTTGATAGTAGTTGGTGGCGAATCTGGGGGTAACGCTCGCACATGCAACTTTGATTGGGTTAGAAATATTAGGGCAGCTTGCGTCGAAAGCGGAATACCTTTTTGGTTCAAGCAGACTGGTGCCAACTTTGTAAAAGAAGGCATCGCCTATACGATCGAAAGAAAATCTCAAATTGCACAAGCGAAAAAGGCTGGCATAGATTTCGATCCCACCTGAGCTATCTTGATTACAAGGTCATAGTATCCACATCGACACGATTAAGAGCGAGCCCTGCTCAGCATAGCTTAATCAAAGCACGCGGCTCGGCGGAATTTGCAATTCCGTCGAACTTAAGTAGCGGTCTCTAACCGCAATTAAGCAGCAAGCTTGCACCACCACATAAAAGCGCAGCCATACCAACGGCTGCGCTTTGTTTTTTGCTGCCTCAGCCGGTTATATCCTCGCTACGCTTAATCTAGCAAAGCTTCCAGCCTACTACGAATGCAGCTTCTAGCCCTGAAAGGGCGATATCCAGCAGCGATGGGGGTAACCCATCGCTAGTAAAGCCATGGAATCACCTCCCCCCACCTAACGCACCTCCAAAAGGTAGTTAGCCCATCGCCCAAACCCCTCATCCCGCAAAAAAACGACGGCGAGCAGGCAGAAATACCCCAAAAAGTAGCTGCTGCACCCCCAAAAAGTGCGCTTTTCTGGAAACAAAAATTGAAAATTTTCGACCACTTATCGGCAAAAACCGACCAGTAATCCGTAAAATCCGACCACTTACTAAAATTCCCAGTAAGACGCGATCCACCGAATGGAATTATACCTATTTTAGGAATGTAAGACCCAACGTTAATTTTTAATTTAAAAAACAGGAACATGAAAGAAACCAACAAGCTATTTCTTCGGATGGCAATTCTCATCAGCAAGTATCTAAAGAACACCGATGCGCTCGCATCCATGCAGGTCATAAAGGAGCTCATCGCCAAGCTCGACGCACTGATCGAAAAAGCCGAAATACTGTCCACCTTCATCGACACCGAGAGCAAAACCGTAACGGTAGCGGTCGACGCGGCAAACTGCAAGGTAGTAGCCCCGCTGTATGCCGTAATGAAGGCGCTAGAGCACTACTACATCAAGCAGAACGACACCGTAATGGTGGCAGACCTGCACACCACCCGTACCGAGATCAAGCGATTGTCGTACGACACCATCGAAGCCAGCGCAAAGAAGGTGCAAAAGCTGGCCAAGGACAACCTCACCCACCTAGCCGTCTACAACATCACCGAAGCGCAGCTAACCGCCATCGATGCCGGCATGGCCGAGCTCACCACCGCCAACACCGCCCTCGTGGCCTACCAGGAGGAGAAGAAGGCGAAGCGCGTCGAGCTGAATACCCTCATGAATAAGGGCAAGGAGCTGCTCGACGAGGTCGACATGGTGGTCGAAATCGTGAGCCTCACCCACCCCGAGGCGCAAAAGGGGTACGCCGAGCTGCGCAGCAAGAGGGAGTACAACGAAAACATCCTCACCATTGCGGTGCTGAACAGCGAAACCGGCAAGCCCGAGGAAAACGCGCGGGTGCTGGTGCAGTCCACCACCAAAACCGAAAAGGGTAAGCCCGTGGTGCTGCTCGACCGCAAAACCGGCAAAAGCGGCGAGGTGCGCAACAGCAAGCGCATATTCGACCTCTACCGCCTAACCGCCGAAAAGCTGGGCTTCCACGCCGAAGACAAGCAGATTGTCCTTGCCGACAATACGCCCATCCGAATAGAGATCCTGCTAAAACGGATAGAGGGCACCAACTAGATACCGTAGGTTACATTTGACTTCATAAGTATTTTTGATTCATGGAGGGGTTGCCGCGAGGTACCCTCTCCTTTTTTGTATACGTTTATTTTCAAAAACCTTTATTACATGTCGACAGAAAACCTTAGCAAGATTTTCTTTGTTCTAACAACTGTAGAGTTTAAATATTTGTTCCACAACTGAGCATGGAAGAACGTTATGTCCAAGTAGTCAAGGCTTTTATTCATAAAATACGACAGAGGCAGAAAGAGCAAAATCGTATATAAAGTTTACGCTTAGCAAAAGAATCACTAGTAACAATTGTAATATATGGAATCATGGTTTAAAGAAAACAAAGTCGTTAGCATTAGTTCAGTCTTTTCCTCATTTGATCACGATGATGAAATATGTTCTATTGCCGTAGATACTAATAGTGGTAAAATAAAAACACTATCTGTTGATGGTATGTTGTACATACGTGATTTAAATTCTAAAAATATCATTCAACGAATCGACTGTTATAATGACTTGAAATTAACCAATTCAAGAAAATTAACCTTGCTGCCAAATTCAGATATATTATTGTATGAAAGTACTGACAGTATAATTGTTGGGCTAAACATAAAATCTAAAGAGATACAATTCTCAATTCCCAATAAGAACAAACACCTATTTTCAAATAATGTTACATCAGATGGAAACTATATCATTTTCTGTTATTCAGACGCAAATGTAGAAATTTTTAACACTAACAACCACAAAACAAAAACCTGCAAAATTAGTGGAACAAGCGCCGTTACATTTATCAATAATAACCCAAATCATTGGATTCTAGCACCAGAATCTGGAGGAGATAGTGGATGCTTTATTGTAGTTAATGATGGAAAACAAACAAGAATTGAGAAAGATTTCAGTTTTTTGTATAGACATATTGTTCATTGTCCATCAAAAGATATATTGATATGTACTTCAGATGATGAAGTTCATTTTGTAAGTCGAGTAACCTATGAAGTTATTCTTGCATTTAAAGCTTTTGAAGATGTAATTGACTATCCTCCTAATTTACTGACTGATATCCCTTGTGAAATAAGTTGCATCTGTTTCGTAGATGACGACCATTTTTTGTGTGCTTCTAATTTTGGACAAATAAAACTGTTTAATATAGAGATTGTTGAGAAGTGTATTTATGAAGAATCTCAACGAACATTTATGACAAAATGGGAAAAACCGAATGTAGAAAGAATATTTCTTTTCGGAGCAGGAGCAAGTGTGTATGCAGGTTTTCCTTTGGGTAAATCCCTTATTGATTTTGTACTTCGTTCAAAGTCTCCAGATAAAAAACAATATGATATTGGAGATGAATCAAACGGGATTGCATGGTTACTTGCTTATATAGTTACATCATCAGAACCATGTAAACTTTTGGATGATCCTGAAAAAGCTTTATCAGATTTAGTTACAATGTATTATGGGAATAAAACTTTCCCACAACTAGGGACTGAAGACTTATTCCTTGATTATAGGTATCTATCACATTGTCAACTCCCCATCAAAGTAAAAAGATATTCTAGTCTAAAAAGTTATTACATTGAAGGTTCTTTACCAGTTGAAGATGAAAAAAGAATTAAAAGATATAAAGAATACCTACCCAAATGGCTTAGTTTAAGTAATAATAAAAAAAAAGAATTATTGACCTCTTTTTCTAAAAAAAATAATACATCATGGTATGATATAGACCTCACAATAAAAGTTATGAACGAAAAACATCTGGAATTTTTTTCATTACAAAGTCTTATTAATGCATATATGCCAGCTTTTATTTATCACCAAAGAATTCTACGTTATACAATAAAAGAAGGTTATGAAAGTGAATATGCAAAACAGATATTTAAAACTAAAATTGACTTTGATCGTTTTATTGATACAGTTCATGGAATTAGTCAATATTTTAAAGAAGGAGATGTAATTGTAACATTTAACTGGGATTCTTTTTTAGAATATGTCCTATCTCTTTATAATCTTGTAAATATTCCAGCTGTTTATGGAATTGGCATTGCATGGGATCAAGAATATTTAAATGTCAAAAAGAATTGTATAAATAAATCGCCCATATATATACTTAAACCTCACGGATCTACAAGTTGGATGAGATATGAAGAGGATACTATAAGAGTCAAAAGAAATTTCAATAAAAAAGCAGAAATATACTGCAACAATTTAGACAACCTTTTTGGATGGAAGATTCATTCAACATTTTACCCATATGACTTAGAGGAATACAATACTTATGATTATGAGGAAAAGCAACTTTTTGCAGGAAGCGAGCCAGACTATGACGATAACTTTCGAACTTTTCAGATTATGAGTCCATTTTACCTTAAAGATTATAAAAGAATACCCATCCTTAATGAAATTTGGAATAATACTGCCCAATTATTACAGGAAGCATCGGAAATATATATTTGTGGCTATAGTTTACCTGAATCAGATCATCATGCTTTAGATCTCATACGTTCAGCTCTTTCAAAAAACAAAGAATGTAAAATTAAAATCATATCTAAGGAGCCTCAAGAATCATGGTTAAACCTCTTAAAAGATATAAATAAAAAACCTGAAAGTGGAGGGAATTTTTGGTTTGATAAATGGATGTGTAAAAACAGAGATTTTTAGTTTTCTGTTGCATTAGTGGAGAATACATCACAACTCATCGTTGGGCGTCCAAGTTGAACTGTTCATTTATTCGATTGTTATATTATCAGATTACTATATAAAAGAGAGTCTGTTATGGCACTTTCAACACAAAATACCAACGTGGCAAACACTGATATTAGTACAAGAGCAAATATTGGCAAGAATGTAATCTACTTCTCTCTGATAACCGTCAGTGTCCTAGGACTAGCGGTAATAATTACCGTTGGATTTGCTGACGAAACAAATACTACAATGGTTGAGAAGAAATTCAGTCTTATACGTGATACATTCACCATGCTGTTACCCGTTTTTGGAACCTGGGTAGGTACTGTATTGGCTTTCTACTTCTCTCGCGAAAACTTTGTAGAGGCAGCTAAGCAAACAGCAGCTCTTGTGAAGCAGCTTACACCGGAACAACAATTGGAAAAGATTCCTGTTACCGAAGCAATGATCTCCCTTGAGGATATAAATGCGGTGAAATTAGTGCTGACAAAGACTGAAGACCAAATTAAACTTTGGGATGACATTATACTCGCAGTGCTCAACAAAACCTCAAAGAACCGTCTGCCAATACTTGACAATCAGGGTCGTGTAAAGTATATTGTTCATCGGAGCATCATTGACAAATATTTAGCAGAGCAAGCATTGGCAGGTAATCAGAATGTCAAGAATTGCACACTAAAGGATTTGATCACCTCAAATGATTATGGAAATATTGCAACATCCTTTGGAGTCGTTGGAAAAATAACAACACTTGCTGCAGTGAAACAGCAGATAGATGGGAATCCTAACTGCTCAGATGTTTTCGTGACCGAGGATGGGACTAAAAACTCCAGAGCTACGGGTTGGATAACAAATGTCATAGTGAATGAAAGGTCAAAAGTATGATAATGTGCTCGCCCTGCTCAGCGTAATTTAATCAAAGCACGAGGCTCGGCGGTATTAGCAATTCCGTCAAACTTAAGTAGTGGTTTGTAACCACCATTAAACAGCAAGCTTGCACCACCACATAAAAGCGCAACCATACCAACGGCTACGCTTTGTTTTTTGCTACTTTTGATTGCGGTCTCTAGACCGATACTTAGCAAAGGCGAAGTTAAAAACTTCGCCTAGCCTTGAGCGCTGATGTAGGCAAACTACGACAATCGGGGGTTGCCGCGAGGCACCATCTCCTTTTTTGTACCCACCCCATTTTTGCCGCAACCGCAGCCAATAAGTGCTATATTGCCTATCTATTTATAATGGTAGGCCTATATTAAGCATGCTAGCAGTGGAACACTTCGGTTGCGTCCTGTTCGGGGCGATAGGTTTGCGATTTGTAGGTAAAAGACCGCTGTTGCATACACCCATAAAGGGATATATTAGTCAGTTTTATTGCTAATATAAATGAGTTGGATGCAAGCATAAAAACAGTTGCTAAACAAGATTTTTAAACTACAAATATGAAACAATATAGAAACCTGACGATTTTGGTTGTTTTACTCTTGACGATTTTCGCTTCTTGCGAAAAGGACAACAACAATGAACCTGAAAAAAATCAAAAACAAATTGTATGGTCAATTTCTCAAATCTCTGCAAAAGTTGAATTAAAAGGAGAAACGGACATTGACCAAGAATCAATAGAGCAAATGGAGAATGAAATAAAAGCAAAAACTACCCTTATTGGGGATTTATTCACATTTACTTATACTCTTGGAAATTCAAATACAGGACAGCTAAAGCGAACATTTAACGGAACCGAAAAAAAAATAGTTTCTGATTTTCTCACAGAAAAGTCAAAAGACAACGCACTATATTTAAAAATCATTAGCAACGGAGTGGTAATTGACTCTTTTCAAATAGTCGATAATTATATCATAAAAGACTTTTCTAAAGAATATAAGCAAATTAATAACAAGATAACTTCTGCTTTGGGAGCTGCAAAGTTTACAGTACTAAAATAATTGGCATTAGAAATAGGGTTTTGCTTCAGACCATAAGAATAGACTTATGTAAGTTAGCTAAATTAAAATTTAAGAATCAAGAAATGCCAACACTCTGTTCGGCTGAAGCAGAAGCCCATAGCCGTCAAGTTAAGCGGATGATAGAGTTATATCCTTTGAAAGAAAAGGATAGAAATTAAGTGCCAGCGCA
Organism: uncultured Acetobacteroides sp.; assembly: GCF_963678165.1. Lineage (NCBI taxonomy): Bacteria > Pseudomonadati > Bacteroidota > Bacteroidia > Bacteroidales > Rikenellaceae > Acetobacteroides > uncultured Acetobacteroides sp. The sequence goes on from NZ_OY782755.1 coordinate 4,107,605, forward strand.
TGATTGAAACTGTTTATCCCCTCCTTGGGAGGGGTAGGGGTGGGTTAATAATGCTAATTAAAGTAAGATGTTGATCTAAACGAGTAAACCCACCCCCTGCCCCCTCCTATGGAGGGGATAACGAGCCATGAACATGCATTTGAGTTTTGAGAAAAACCCTTAGCTTGACGGCTATGAGCAGGAGCCTTCGCCGAACAAGGAAGTAATAAGCGATAGTTTACGGCGCTGCCGCAGTGCAGCAGGTTATTGAAAAGCAAAATCGAAAGCTTAAATAAAGTATAAACCGTCTGAAAGGACCTAAAATCAAAAGAAATGATGAAATTCAGCAATGTAAGACTGTTAGTCAAAGACTACGATAAGTGCTTCAAGTTTTACACCGAAAAACTTGGCCTAGAAGCGGCTTGGAATTTGGAAGGCTGTTATGCAAGCTTCAAAGTAGCCGAAGGTATTGAAGGATTGGCAATATTCGTGTCCGACCTTATGGCTCCTGCTGTCGGCAATACGGACAAAAGTCAGCCAACCGATTGCCGAGAAAAAATGATGGTGTCGTTTGAAGTTGGAAATGTTGATGAAACCTACAATGCGCTATTAGCAAAAAACGTTACCTTCATTAATCAGCCAACCGATATGCCCAATTGGGGTATGCGAGTAGCTTATTTGCGCGATCCCGAAGAAAATTTGATAGAATTATTTACACCGCTGAAAACAGAGTAGTAGAATCAGCTGCAAAATCAGGAGAACTACGAGAACGACACGATGAAAATTGAAAAGATTACCGAAAATAAGAAGCAGCATCTTGACCTACTGCTGTTGGCCGACGAGCAGGAAAACATGATTGATCGGTATTTGCCGAATGGAGACATGTTTGCCTTATATGACGACGAGCTGAAAAGTGTTTGCGTTGTGGTGCCAATAAACAGCGAAACCTGCGAGCTGAAAAACATTGCAACCTATCCAAAATATCAAGGAAAAGGGTACGGTAGAGCATTGATAAATTACATTTCCGATTTCTACAAGAACAACTACAAAACAATGCTTGTCGGGACAGGGGAAACACCGACAATCCTATCGTTTTACGAAAGCTGCGGATTTGAAAAGTCACATCGAGTAAAGAATTTCTTCACAGATAATTACGATCATCCCATGTTCGATGGCGACATACAGCTTGTTGATATGATCTATCTTAAAAAGGATTTATAGGAATAGCCACCTACTCAGCAAAAGAGGGGACTTTCAGCGCTCCGATTATACTGCAGCTTATATCCGTGCCACATCCCCCTCTTTGCGAATGCCTGGCATGGGCTTACAGCCTTGTCAGGCATTCTAATGCCATTCGGAGAGAGGGGGATTGGGGGTGAGTCGGATTTGCGAAGCCGTAAGCACCTTTTTCGTTGCTTACAGTTGCTTAGCTTGACGACTATGAGCAGGAGCCCATAGCCAAACAAGGAAAGTAGCAGCTAGTGCTGAATAGAAACAAGCTACAATAACCTACGACCCGAAGCCCCAAAGGGCTTCAACCTTAATAGCCCCGTGTGAAACTCGGGGAATTCGGCAGTAAGCGGTAAAACAACCCCAAAGGGGTTGAATGTATTTGCGAGAAGCGGACAATCCTCGGCTAAGCGCAGCGCCTCTTGTTAAGTTGAGGCTGAAGCCTTCGCCTAACGTAGGTAGCGTCAACGCTTAGCTGAGTGAATACATCGGCGAAACAAGCAACACTTGTAGCGCATCCATTAGTAACCATTGTAAAAACTAGAATACCAAATTATGAAGAGAATTGCCGTTGTCCTTGGATTATTACTTACGCTGGCATTAAGTGTAAGGGCAACAGAATGGTCACCTGTTGAACGTACATGTCCTATATGCAAGCACAAGCACGAGTATCAAGAAATCGTAAGCTACGGAAGCTACATATACAGCTGGCCATCGAAATACCAGTATGTTTTTTGGCCCCTGACAGACAATCCATCTGTTTACTGCTGCCCCGTGTGCCACTTTTCTGCATATATGTGGGACTTTGACAAAGTTCCTGAAAGTAAAGTAGACACGCTTACCAAGTTTCTCCAAACAGTGAAGCTCGATAAAGAGTATAAAGACTACCAGGATATTCCAATGACAACTCGACTCGAAATAGCCGAAAATGTTTATAAAATAATCGAGCAAAAAAGTGAATTCTGGTGTAAGTTCTATCGTGTACTAGGATATCATTACGACCAAGACAAGAATGCGATAAAAGCCAAAGAATCTCGGCTAAAAGCGCTAGAGACTGCCAAGCAAATGCTAGCTGACACAACCTATCGTGGGCAAGAGAAGGAAATTCTCTTTATTGCTGCGGCAATGCATAACTTCGTAGGACAAAAGGATAGCGCCTTAGCTTACCTAGACAAGGCAAGTGCTTTAACCTATAAGAACAAGAGTTGGAAGGTCGAAAATGCCAAAGGCCTTGATGGCTATTTGTCAGATTTGATTAAGCAATACAAAGAATTCATCAGAAAGGAAGATGAGAAGTAGCCCCCGCTAAGCACAGCGACCTCTCAACGCTTGATTTAGCAAGGCCTCTGGCCGTATTCGCCAGCCGAAGGTACCAACTATCGGCAAGCATCTGCCAAAAGATGGTTTACATTCACCCTCAGCGTGGCTAGGATTACAAAAAACGAGAAATGAAGAATCAGAGAATGATACGAAACTTGAAAGCCCTGATAATTTGTGCATTTAGTTTGGTTGTAGCTGCTCATGCAAGCGCCAAAGACAATCAGCAGAGGAAGCAACCTAAAAAGATCGTGAAGCTGAGCCATGGCTTTACATTAAGCTTAGGTAACGCAGAAGATTTCGGAGACTTTGTTACCTATTCCTACCTAAGGCTTTCTAAAAATGGGGCTACCATCTATGCTGACAAGGAGAAGGAGTATGAATTATCCGACAAGCATTATCCGTTATTGTTGAAAGCTGGCAAGAATAGCTTTGAGCTTCTTTTAGAGGTAAACGACAGACCCAGTAAAAGCTACTTGAGTAAGCTCTCCATTAGAAATAATCGGCTGGTAAAGACCGAGAAGCTTCCCACGTTCCTTACAAAACCATTCGATTTAAATGGAGACCGAAGGCTAGTTTGTGCTGGGTTCTTAGATTATACCCAAACTTGGGATGATTCATTAACCTGCTACAATCCGATACTCTTCTACGTAAAGGACAAGTCGGGTATTAGACTCGATTCTGCATTGACAATTAAAACCAACAAGGAAATCTATGGAGGTTTTTATGGATTTACGTATTATGAGAATAAAGTTCTAAACGTTAAATGTCTAGATAGGATTAGAGCGGTAACCGAACAGATTGAGAAGAAAGAAAGTAGCCAGCGCCAAGCACACGATATAGCCAACAAACGGATGAAGCGCTAAGCTGCTACCTAATGCGCCGCAACAGCCCCGCTGCAAGCTAACCACAAGCCGTTGTTGCCCACACGCCGAATGCTATCTGCATACTCCTAAAACTTACAACCTATGATTGAACAATTGATCGAAAGAATCAAAAAGGACGAAGAAAGCTGGCCTCATTTTCAGAATTCATTTGTTGAAACGAAGATACCATCAAGAGCTGTTTTATTGCGTGATGGAGAAATATCTACCCATATCTACATCATCAAAAAAGGCTGCCTAAGGCAATGGTTCAATAAGGACGGTAAAGAAATTACGCTTCAGTTCTTTTTCGAAAACCAGCCTGTTGCTTCTATTGATAGCTTCTTAAGCAATCAACCCAGCCTGTTCACAATTGAGAGTATCGAACCTTCAACCATTATTTCAGTTACGAAAGAAACCTTCGAAAAGCTCAATAGAATCTATCCCGATTTTAAGGATGGATTCAACGAATACGTATTTAAGAGATTCAGGAATTATGCTCAATTGTTCCTCTCCCGCATTAAGGACTCCCCCAAGGAAAGGTATGAAGACTTGATAAAAACCCATCCTGAAATAGTTAGAAGAGTGCCCCAACACTACATCGCTTCCTATTTAGGGATAACGCCTATTTCGCTTAGTAGAATAAGAAATAGAAGGTAAGGCCATTTTCTTAACAATAGCTATCGTTTCGAAGGGGAGCTATTGAAGAACTTTGCTCAAAAAATAATATGAGACAAGGATTCTTCAGAAGAGAGCATACAAGCACAACGTTTGTTACGCTTGACACAAAAAAATGCGAGGCATGTTGGAAATGCCTAAAAGCTTGTACTAGCAATGTAATTGGCCGGATAAACCTACCGTGGCACAAGCACATCCGATTTGTAAGTAGTAAAGAATGCAAAGGTTGCATGAAGTGTGTAAAAGCATGCAGGACTGGTGCAATAAGTAAGCTGATTAAAGAATAGGAGATTACACAAATGGGAAGGAATATCAACCGGTTCATAATTAATCTTGGCCTATTACTATTTGGAATTGCAACAGTATTCTCTGGAATGCTGATTCAGGCAAAGTACCACATGGGCAATCATGGAAATATTGCTACAAAGAACCTTGTTCTCGGAATTAACTACCAAGGTTGGTCGGATATCCATAAAATATCGATTGTGGCACTCTCCTTATTAATAATTTGTCATGTTTACCTACATAGGAAATGGTACAAAGCTGCGATTATAAAAAGGCACATCTCAAAAAATCAACAAGTATTGATGCTATCGGTGCTTTTTGTCGTAGTCGCAATTACGGGATTAACCCCTTGGCTTATCGATTTGCTGAACGGCAATGAAATGCAAAGGAAAGTATTCATTGAAATTCACGATAAGCTTACTTTAATCCTATCGGTTTATCTTACTTTGCATATCATCAAAAGATTGAAATGGTATTTCTCCACCTTTGAGAAAATAAGAAAGGAAGCACAGCACATAGAAAGTGATCATACCCCGTTCGGCTAAGGCTCCTGCCCATAGCCGCCAAGCCAAGCGAATGATCGAGTTATATTTTTTGAAAGAAAAGGATAGAAATTAAGTGCAGCGCATTATTGAAACTGTGTTTATCCTACCGCTTAGGCGGGAGGTAGGGGGTGGGTTAAAAACGCTAAGTAAAGTAAGATGTTGATTTAAACGAGTAAACCCGAAGCCCCAAAGGGGTTGAATGTATTTGCAGGGAAGCGGGCAATCCTCGGCTAAGCGAAGTTTAAATTAATTGCACGAGGCTCGGCGCATTTTGCAAATGCCGTCAAACTTAAGTAGCGGTCTTTGACCGCCATTAAACAGCAAGCCTGCACCACCACATAAAAGCGCATCCACATCAACGGCTGCGCTTTGTTTTTTGCTACTTTTGATTGCGGTCTGTACACCGCTGCTTGGCAAAAAACTTCGGCTAGCCTTACGCGCTGATATAGACCACAACGAATAGAGCACAGCTATAAGCGGCTTTGATAATAGCATTAAATGATATGGAAACAAAGATTTACAAACAATTTGGAACGGCTTCGGTGATTATACTTTTACCGCTAATGTTGTTTTTTTGTGGGTTATTGATTAAAACAGGATTTTCGACTGACCCAGCTACGATAATTCTGCTACTTGTAATCGTTACACTCCTGATTTGTTTACTAGTTTTCTATCAGTTAACGATTATGATTTCAAGTAATTCGATTTCATTTAGTCTCGGGATTGGATTGGCTGGTCGAACCTATAGATTTTCTGATATTAAATCGTGTAAGGCTGTAACCAATTCTGCATTAAATGGAATTGGAATAAGAATGCTTTCAAATGGATGGTTATACAATGTAACTGGACTCAAAGCAATAGAATTGCAATTTAAAAATCGAAAATCTGTTGTTCGGATTGGGACTGATAAGCCCGAAGAAATTGCCAATTTGATAAATTCAAGGATAGCTCAGGGAAATGCCGTTGCTGATGATTATGGATTGAAGAAAAAAATGTTTAATCCTATGTGGATTATCATGGTTATTTTGGTTTTACTTCCAGTTGCATTGTTAGTATCGAGCAAACAAGATACAAATATCTATTCAACTCAAAATAGTTTGATTATTGAAGGTTCGTACGGGTTAACTATACCATATTATGATATAATACAAGTTGATACGATTAGTTCTCTGCCGCAGATTAGTATTCGGACAAATGGATATGCACTAGGAAATACTAAAATCGGCAATTTTCGATTGGCAGATGGTAAAGATGCTAAGTTGTATGTAAAATCTGAATTCCCTCCTTATATTTTGATTCAATCAAAGGAAAATGGACTGATTTATATCAATTTTGAGGAAGCCAATAAAACGATAGATTTATACGATAAATTGAAAAAGAACAAATAAATAGCGGTGCCCTTTGTTGATCCTAGTATAATCGGAGTACAAGGCTCGGCATAGTCCGTGACTATGCCGAAGAAAGTAAGCAGTTTTAAACCGCAACAGAAGAGGCGCATCGAATGCGTGCTAATTATCGGCAAAGACTAAACTTCACCCATCGCTACAAGCAGCTACCAGCAGGAAGCGAACGGCTATTGTCTGATAGCATTCACCTATCCCACGGTTATCGATTCCTCGAAGTATGTTCCGTTGGGGCGTTTAAATCTTAGCAGGTAGGTTCCCTTTTCTTCGAGCTTTAGGTTCAGCTTTTCGCCGTTCAAAAACACCAATGCTTGCGTACAGCTTACAGGTTCGGTTGGTGCCTGCCCCCATATTTCAACATTTACGGTCTTCGCCATTTTTGCGATATCGAAATTGGCAAAGTGGTAGCAACCCGTTGGCCCCACGTATCCGTATAGCTGAATATCGAAGGCGTTGTTTGCGGTTATCTTTTCGGGTACCTTAATGCTATCAATTGCTATAAGGTACTTTCCGGTAAGCTTCCCATCATCTACTATTGTTGCATCTTTTGTGCACGAAAATGTCCATGTCCCTAGTAAGGAGAGACCCAATACGGCAACGATTGCTTTTAACGATTTCATGTTGGTTCGGTTTTAAAAGATTATTATAGGGTTGTTAAGGTATCCGATATCATCTGGCAATACTTACAGCGTTTCTATGGCAGCAGCGTTCGCTCCTTCAAAACATGGCTCGCCTTTCGCCGCATTTCTTATGCAGCGCTAAATATTGCGAATGATGCAAGACAATTTTTGTGCCAAAGCATTTAGCTGTTGACGACACATCCTTTTCAGCAATAGTTCACCTTCGCTAGGTTTAGCAAGGCTACTAGCCGCAACCCGAGGCAGCACTCCGTTCGGCTGAGGCTCCTGCCTCAGTCGAACAGGGGGGTATGGGCTGCACCTACGGCAAACGCAGAAGCAGAAAACACCAAGAAAAAAACAGCACATTCCAGCCAACGCTGTCATGTGCTGTTTCCAACCAATACATAACGATAACATACAGGTAAAGGCTAGTAGAACGTAGCCACTACCCATTAAAAATCAATCTGCGATTCTATCCATCTTAAGCTGATGCTTAATGGCATGCCTGATTGTGCTAAATTTGGGATGCAGCGCTTTGGGGCGTAGCGAGCTCTCCTTCAGAAGGAATATCAGAATACAAAAAAATCCTAGCATGCAGAGTAGTCCATAAATCTCCTTCATGCTCACCATCATTGCCTGCTGCTGCACGCTACCCCAAAGCCATCCGGAAGACACACGGCTTGCCCCTGTATTTACATTGTCAAGCGTAGCACCAATAAGCATCGTATTCTTCTTCATCGTATACTTAAATACGTGAGTAATTACGGCAGAACTAAACAAAGACCCACAGCATGCGCTAGCAAAGCTTTGAATGGTGAGCGACTGCCAAAAGTGCTCGAAAGGTGTTGTGGAGAGCGCCGTAATAAAGGTTATAATAATAATGATACTCCCAAATCCCCGCAGCAGCAAGGGCACAATAAGCATCTCCTTGGGTAAACCATAGTCTATCGTAAAATACATCATCAGCAAATACCCCACCACAAGCGTAAAACCAACCAGCGTCATTGTCTTGTACGTTACCTTGCGCAGGGCAAAGAAGCTGTAGGTAAAAATTACCCCCAGCACAATGCCGAGGAGCACCATCCAGTTCAGCGAAATAAGGTTCAGCGAGTCGTAACCTAGGATTCGCTCGGAGTAAATCATCTCAAGCTCGTGCGAAGGGCTAGTAAGGATATCCAGCACGAAGTAGAGAACAAACGTAAGCCACACGTTGCGGTAGGTCCACGTTTTGTTGGAGATGTAGGGATGCCGAATAAACGAGGCTCGCCACAGGTTAAGGGCTAATGCTCCTAAGCCGAATACCGTTCCCATCCAGATGTAGGAAGATTGATACCAATCGTAGTAGCTTCCGTAGTTAAGCACAAATATTGCGCACAGGATGGTGGCCGCCCACAGCAGGGCACCCATCCAGTCGATACCGAAAAGCGGAAGCTTCGGAATTATCCGCCTATTGCTAAAGAACACCCCCGTAAGCAGCAGCAGGCATAGCAGAAGCCCGATAATGAGCCAATGCATGTACTCCCATTGGGTGAAAAAGGCAACGAAAATGGTGGTTAACCCCGAGAGCTGCAGGAAACCCTGCACGCATAGCTGGATATAGCAAAACCACACCGCCATGTCGCGCTTAGGCGTTACCCATAGCTGAATGGCGCTATTACAGGCAAATGTACCCCACATGCGGAATATCCCGGCAGTAAAGCAAGTTGCTACCAGCAACGGAACGCTGCTGGTGTGCAGGCATATCAGGTTACAGGCAATAAGCCCCAAGGCCGTTACCGCTAGCGATGTCTTTGTGGTGAAGCAGAATTTCAGGCGAAGCATAATGGTAAATGTTAGGGCTAATCCCACCAACGAAGCATAGCCCGCCATCAGAACATCCTCCTGCATCAACGCCAAAGATCCCGACATCTCGCTAACGGCAGCCATATATACCCCACCCGAAAACTGGTAGATTACAAAGAAGACAATAAGAATCCACGGCCTTGCCTTTTCGGGTACAAATCCGCGGAACTCGGGTATGCTGAAAGGACCAGAGTGCTGCATCGGATTAATAGTTTACCTCGCATTCCACATTCATACCCGAGCGTAGCCTTTCCATATCCTGAAGCTTGTTGGAGCTGGAAAACTCGATGCGCACAGGTATCCGCTGCTCCACCTTCACAAAATTTCCAGCCGAGTTGTCTTGAGGTAAAAGAGAAAAGCTGGCACCCGTAGCGCGCGATATCGATCTTACCGTACCCTTAAATGTTACGTTGGGGATAGCGTCTATTCGTAGGTCTACGCTCATCCCCTCGCGGATGTTTGCCGTTTGGGTTTCCTTATAGTTGGCAATTACCCATCGCTCGGTGTCGTTTACCAAATCGAGTAGTGCCTGTCCTGGCTGGATAAGCTGTCCTGCTTCAATATTTTTCCGTCCGGTAACGCCATCGCATGGTGCCGTAATCACGGTGTACGACAAGTTTAGGCGGGCAAGCTCCAGGGCGGCCTTCGCCATCTTTATTCCGCCATCGTTTTGGTCGAGGCGCAAGGTTTGCTCGTTCTTCACCAGCGAGGTGGTGGCGCGCTGGCGCTGCGTTTGCTCGTAGCGAGCCTTCGCCGCTTCGTAGTTGGCGCTAGCAGCATCAAACTGCTGCTGCGTTACCGATTTCTGCGCCAAAAGGTTCTTATATCGGTTGAATTCCTTCTTTGCATTTTCCAGGCGCACCCGGCTTTCCTCAATACCGGCTTCCGTTACGCCGATATTGCTTTGCGTGGTAAGTATGGTGGTTCCCATTGCCTTTTTACCGATAATCGCATTCTTATAGTCGGCTTCGGCTTGCGCTACGCGGTAGCGGTACTCTGCATCCTCAATCAGCACCAGCGTATCACCCTTACGCACTCGTTGGTACTCCTTAAAGCTGATTCTCTTGATAAACCCTTGCACCCTCGAGTTTATGGGTACGATTTGCTGCTTTACCTGAGCGTTATCGGTAAATTCTACATCCCCAAGATGTACAAACTTGCCGCAAACCCAAATAATACAGCCCACAAGCAGTAGACCAACAACAATATTATACGCTAGCTTCATTTTCTTCTTTGCCATGATGATATGCTCTTCTAAAATTCTAGTTATTTGTTCTGATTACTTCCAATTTCCCTCTGCAGCCTGTAGTAGCTGTATATTACGTTGAGCTTTGCATTTACAACCTGCAGCTCGGCGTTAAGCTTGGTATTGCTGGCATCGAGCATCTCGGTAATTAGCACCAACCCGTTCAGGTAGCTGTTATTTATGATGCGATAGTTCTCGTCGGCCAGGCGGCTGCTGGTTTCGTATACCGTTAGCTTCTCAAACGACTCCTTAAACTTGGTGGAAGCGCTGTGTACAGCCACCTGTGCCTGCTCGATGGCAAGCGCTTCGGCATATTCCGCAGCAAGCTGTCGTGTGCTGGCAACCTGTACCTTTCTTTTGGTTTTGTAAAGCGAGGCGAGGTTGTAGCTTACCCCGACTCCCACATACCAGCTGTTGAAGTTCTTGTTGATGGTGGGCACCTCTATAAGAATAGGCCCATTAAAGCTGTTGGAAGCCACAAGTGCAACACGAGGGTAGTAGTCCGCCTTGGCAATGCGCAGCTCTTTTGCGGCAATCTCCCTACTTAGCGCTGCCGATCTCAGCTCCGGCAGATTTTCGATGGCATGCTGAAGCAGGTTCGCCGAATTTCCCTTACTCGTATCTAGATTTAGAATTGAAGGATCGGGAACAATCTGTATTTCGGGTGATAGGCCGAGCGTAACCACCAGCTGGTTGTTTATGATTCTACTGTTGTTGTCGATTTCGATTAGCGCCAGCTTTAGGTTCTGCAGCATCAGCTCGTGGCGGGTAACATCGCTACCTAAAGCCATTCCCTGCGATTCCTTCGACTTGATTTGCTGTATCAGAAGCTCCGTTTGCTCAATATTCTTCAGGAATACCTCACGCTGGTTCTTAAGCTTGAATAGATCGAGGTAGTAACCCGTTACCAGGAAACAGATGTCCAGCTCGTTGCGGCTGTAGCTAAGCTGTGCCACCTGCTCCTCCAGCTTGTTCTTCTCGATGCTTGTAGCAAGGGCACCTCCCGTAAAAATCACCTGCGAGGCCTCCACGCTGAAGCTATTCCCAAAATGTGGCATCCAAACACTCTGAGCATTGGAGAAGTCTCTATTCATGATGATGCCATTCCCAATGTAGGTAGCCGAAAGCGAGACATCGAGCGAGGGCAGCAGCGCTGTTTTGGTTAAGCTGGTAGCCGATTGTGCCAATCCAACACCTGTCTGAGCCAGCTTTAGCTGCTTGCTATTGGCAATGGCCAATTCGTAAGCCTCGTGTAGCGTTAGCACCTTGGCCGGCTGTGCCGAAAGACCTTGACAGGCCAAAATCAAAGCGCAAAACGCTATCGTAAAAGTTCTTTTCCGTTGTTGATTCATTATTTCCAATTAACTTAAGCGAGAGGCAAAAGTCGCGTTAATTGAAAATTAAATCGCTGTCTCGATTTCGACTAAAATTGTCTTTATTTCCACAAAACGGCTCACAGAAGAGCTATAAAAAAGTACTTTTGCATACAAAATGAGAATACCGCTAAATGCAGCAACCATCTCCTGATCTTTTTTTCGTTGATAAAACGAATATTGGAACTGATTTTCACATCTCGCTACACAACAACGCCTTGCCGATAGACTTTTCGCCTTGCCGAATAAGCTCCTGCTTGGTTTGCCTTTGCCTAGAAGGGAAGGCTGAGATAGAAGTAGACTTGCTGCCATACCATATTAGGCCCAACAGCATTATTGTGGTTTTCCCGGGGCAAATACTGGCTTGCAACGAAAAATCAGACGACTTTACGCTTGCCTACTTCTCGTTTTCCAATCTTCTGATCGACGAAATTCTGTTTCGATTTCCAACAGCTTTTATTGGGTTCCTAAGAGAAACCCCTGTTTACCATTTACCCGAGAAAGAGAAGCATACGCTTTGGGGCGAATACTTTACGATGCTACATGGCAAATACTTTGAGGTAAAAAACGTGTGCCGCAGCGCGATAATATTCAACCTGCTGCATAACTTTTACATGGATTTGTACAGCAAGGTGATTGCCAACAACGAGATACACCTACGCCAGCGTAAGCGTAAAAAGGAGATTCAGGAAGAATTCTTTCGTTTGGTAAAGCTGCACAAGGATAATCGTGAGGTTGCCTTTTTTGCCGAAAAGCTCTGCATAACGCCCAAATACCTCTCCATTATCACAAAGGAAAGTACAGGAAATTCTGCCAAATGGCTTATTGATAAGTTTGCCATAACGGAGCTCAAGCTGCAGCTTAAAACAACATCCACCCCACTCAAGGAAATTGCAGAGAACCTTAACTACCCCTGCGAAGCATTCCTGTGCAAGTACTTTAAGAAGCATACAGGCGTAACACCATCGCACTATAGGAATACAAGCAGGTAAAGAAATGCTATATTGCCTATCTATTTATTTACGGTAAGCCTAAAGCGTAGCATCACTTGTTACACTTAATTGAGCAAAACTCTTAGCCTGTAACTAATGCGGCCCAAAGCCGCATTAAGCAGAAGCGCAGGCGTTGCCTACGATTTGTAAAGAAACCATTGCAAGCACAAATAAACAGATGGTACACCTATCCTAAAGGAGATATTATGAAAAAAGTATTCTACATCACATTAGCACTCCTTCTGCTCAGCCAGGCATCATTTGGGCAGAAAGCTTCTACATTTCAAGACAGCGCTGCAAACTACTTCGATGAAATAAAAGCAGAGGCAGGCAGGCATCAGCAGCTCTGGGGAAAGGATCTATACGGCCCGTTGCTTTTGGTTGACCCCAACACACGGCAGCTATTCGCAAACTATCCCGATTCAGCTGGCATTCTCAAGCAAAGCGGTAACATATATACTGGCCAACTCCCAAACGAGATAAACATTGCCAACACCGCTATAAGATGGAATGGAACATGCTGGGCCATGATCATGCTCCCGCTACCAGCAAGCAAGCAGGAAAGAATAAGCCTACTCGCTCACGAGCTATTTCACGTCGCCCAACCCTCTTTGGGATTTCTTCAGTATAATACAGAAAATAAGCATCTAGACCAGAGGAATGGTAGGATTTACCTACGACTAGAGCTCGAAGCTTTAAAGAAAGCAGTACAATCAAAAAGCACAAGTGAGCAGAAGATACATCTAGCCAATGCCCTTACCTTTCGAAAGTACAGGTATATGCTTTACAAGGATGCCGACACTACCGAAAACCAGCTGGAGCTGAATGAAGGGATAGCCGAATATACAGGACAATCGGTTTCAGCAATATCAGATGAGCAGTCCATCGCAAGTCTCGAGCAATCCATAAATTCGTTCTATAGCAATCCAACCTTTGTTCGCTCATTCCCATATCAAACCATACCAGCTTACGGTTACCTACTCGCCAAGGTAAAAAGTGATTGGAACAAGGAGATCACATCCCAAACCAATCTAACCAGCTACTTTGCTACCCAGCTAGGCATACAGCTACCCAAAGACATAGAAAAATCGGTCGAGCGAACATCAGACCAATACGGTGGCCAAGCAATTATTTCAGAAGAAAAAGCACGAGAGGAGAAAACAAAAAAGCAGGTAGCCGAATTCAAAAGAAAGTTTATCGAGCAACCCCATTTCGAAATTGGGCTGATGAAGATGCAGGTCGCCTTCGATCCCCGAAACATTATGCCTCTTGAAGATAAAGGAACAGTATACCCAACCATTCGAGTTTCCGACAGCTGGGGCGTGCTTACCGTGAAAAACGGTGCTTTAATGAACCCCAGCTGGAACAAAATCTCAGTAACCCCTCCCCTAAAGATTAAAGATCGAGCAATTAGTGGAGACGGTTGGACATTGGAACTCCAGGAAGGCTATACTGCAACAAAAGATGAAAAGACCGGCTGCTACAAGCTTTCAAAAAAGTAAAAAAGTCGAAGCTGAGCGTAGCGAAGAACGCTCATAGCCGTCAAGCTAAGCGGCGAAATGCTACGAAGTAGCTAAACCTGACGGCTATGAGCTCCAGCCTCTGCCAAACGGAGTAATACTGCTAAAGAAAAGCTAGATTTTCTTTAAGCATAAGAGTTTTCCTTTAAGCATAAGAGATAATGTTTAAAGGATAAGAGATTTCCTTTAAGCATAAGAGATAAAGTCAAAGGGAAATGAGATTTCCTTTAAAGGATAAGAGATATTGTTTAAAGGAAATGAGATATCCTTTAAGCATAAGAGATAATGTTTAAAGGAAATGAGATATCCTTTAAAGGATAAGAGATATCGTTAAAGGAAAATGAGATTTCCTTTAAGCAAAATGAGATTTCCTTTAAGCAAAATGGATTATTGTCCCGACCTTAAGGCGTTCCCATACCAGCTTCCCCGTTCGGCTGAAGCGATAACCTTCTGCGAAAGCTGGCAAAACCATCGATAGCCCCCACCCTATTCGTTACAGAGCTGGCATACGCAATTTTTTGTTGTTCATGGATAGGTTGCCTCAAGGCACCCCCTTTTTTAAGTTCGTTTGATTTTTGTAGCTCTTGTTGAATAACGGCAGGGGATTATCGCTACATTGCTTTCCTATTTATAATCGTAGGCCTTTAGTAAGCATTGTAGTAAAAAACACTTCGCTTACGCCCTGTACGGGGTGGTAGGGTTGCGGTTAAATAGTAGATGCACCCCATTTTGCGGAAAAGGTATACATACCACTACAAAATTGGGTGGATATGTGCACCTTTTGGAGGATGAAGGTGCATGTATAACGAGTTAGGCAACATGTAAGCAGACCATCGAAACATTAAAGGATATGAAAAAAATAGGAGAACTAAATTTAGGTTTCATTGATGCAGAGAACTATCAAGGGAAATCAAACAAGGACTTGTTCAATAGAATATTTGTAAAGAATAAGTATCTAGATAGATTGTTTCTACATTACAATTACTTTCTGATTGGAGAGAAAGGCACAGGCAAGACTGCATATTCAGTATTTCTTTCTAACAACGTTTATAAAGACACTATTTCGGAAACTAAGTTCATTAGAGAAACTGATTATCAGAAATTTGTAACACTTAAAAAGGAAAAGCACCTTCAACTTTCTGACTATACAAGTATATGGAAAGTAATATTATTATTGCTTCTTTCAAAAAGTCTCAAAAAAGAGGAACTTGACCACAGTCCTTTTAGTAAAGGTGACATAATGAAATCAATATTATCAGCTATTGATGAGTACTACATGAATGCCTTTTCTCCTGAGATAATTTACGCACTAGATTTTATTGAGAATAATAAAATTGCTGCGGAATTAATCTCAAAATATTTGAAAGTTGGAGCTGAACAATCGCAAAATACAGCATTTCATGAATCAAGGTTTCAAGTAAATCTTCTCTATATTCAAAAAAAATTTGAGGATGCGTTATCGAATTTAAAATTAAAGTCAAATCATTTTCTTTTTATTGATGGCATTGACGTTAGACCTGGTGAAATAGCTTATCATGATTATCTAGAATGTGTAAAAGGGCTTGCAAATGCTGTTTGGGCATTAAACGCAGATTTTTTTTCAAAAATAAAAGACTCAAAGGGTAGATTTAAAGTAATTCTTTTATTACGTCCAGATATATTTAACTCATTAAGTTTACAGAATGCAACTAATAAATTGCAAGACAATTCGGTTTTTCTTGATTGGAGAACTACTTATCCTGAATATAGAGAATCTGAGTTGTTTAAACTTGCTGACAGAATGTTACGCTCCCAACAAACTGAAAATGTAGACGAAGGTAGAACTTGGGATTATTATGTTCCTTGGAAAAGTAAATCAAACCATCCTGATAGAGAATTTAATCCTTCCTTTTATAAATTTTTACAATTATCCTATTCTAGGCCTCGTGATATTGTAAGGATGTTAAAAATTTTACAAAGTATCTTTATTTCTAAGAATCACAATGAAAACTGGACTTTTCAAGAGTCTGACTTTGATAGTCATGATTTTCAAAATCAATATTCAGAATATCTTATGGCTGGGATAAGAGACCAGTTATCATTTTATTATACAAACGAGGATTATGAATTGTTTTTAAAGTTCTTTCAATTTCTTGATGGAAAGATTGAATTCAAATATGACGAATATGTTTTAGCATATCGTCAATTCGAAGAATACTTACTAGCAAATTGTAAAAACAGCATTCCTGAATTTGTTGAATCAGTTGATGGTTTTCTACAGTTTTTATATGAAACAAACATAATTTGCTATGTAGAAGATTATGAAACAGAACCTCTTTTTAGATTTTGTTATAGAGAAAGAAGTATAGCCAACATTTCACCAAAAGTAAAAACAAATGAAAGATATATAATTCACTATGGCTTAGCAAAAGAGTTAAATGTAGGAAAAGGAAAAAGAAAATAACACGTTGCTTAACACATGGTATAGTGCATGTGGGTTTCAGAAGTTTACGAGCGTTTGTCGCTCGTAAAAAAAGTAGGTGTAAACTGATATGAAATTGCTTCGTAATCCCTCAGTTCAGCGTAGTTTAATCAAAGCACGAGGCTCGGCGGAATTTGCAATTCCGTCGAACTTAAGTAGCGGTTTGTAACCGCCATTAAACGATTATTGCAATTCAACTAGCATGACAACAGGCTACCAAATAAAGGAACAAGATGCGCTTTACTACCTAACGCTACAGGTGGTAGACTGGGTAGATGTGTTTACTCGCCAATGCTACCGCGATATTGTGGTAGATAGCCTGAACTATTGCCAGCTAAACAAGAACCTGCAAGTATTTGCCTTCGTTATCATGTCGAACCACGTGCATTTAAATGCTAACAGCGGTACAAGCGAGTTAAGCGCAACGCTTCGCGATTTTAAGAAGTTTACGAGCAAGGCTATCCTACAGCAAGTAACCGAAGGTATAGAAAGCCGTCGCGAATGGATGCTCAACCGCTTCGAGTTTGCCGCCAGCCGTCACGGTAGAAATGATCATTATCAGCTATGAACACACGAAAACCATGCAGTACACCTTTACTCGGCAGATTTTATTCGCGAGAAGCTAGCGTACTTACATGATAATCCGGTACGTGCGGGTTTAGTTACAAAGCCAGAAGATTACCTATATTCAAGCGCTCGAAGCTACGCAGGTTTGGACGGTGTTTTGGATGTAGTACAAATAGACTTACCGTGGATAACTTATTAATCGCGGTCTATAGACCGCTACTTAGCAAAGTCGAAGTTAAAAACTTCGCCTAGCCTTGAGCGCTGAATTGGACTACGGCTATCGGGGGAAATGTTTGGATGATAGATGACATAAAATTATGAAAATACAAGCCTCGTTCGACGAAGGCTCCAGTCTTCGTTAGTTCTATCATTGCAGGCTATAGCATGCAGAATAGATTCGGATGAGGCAATAGCCTCAGCCGAACAAGGATATATTAGGTAGCTTCATTGCATATATAAACTAGTTAGCGTTCAGTGTAATAATGACAAACAAGGTTCTCTATGAAAAGAAGAAAAGTTGTATATGGAATCGTTATTGTATTGATAACATTGCTTATAACAGGCTTTGTTTTTAGAAATAGACTACTTTCCTCACTAATAATTGGGGAATTACTACCGAGAGAACCCAGAAATCAAATAGAGACTGTTACCGATATTGGTTGGTGGGCTTTTCAAGATGAGTTGAAAATTGACAACTTTACAGTGAAAATCGTCGAAAGCAAACTTAATTTATTCAACAACTATTCTTTGATAAGTTATACAGTAAAAGGAGAGTTAAAAGGAAACAATAATTGGAAACCTTATATAAGTAATATACATATTAGCCAGAGATTTATAAGAAAATATAATAGAGAACTTCATCCATATCTGGATAAGGATACATCAAAAATACCAGAAGCGCTTATTGAAATTACTCCTATTGTTAGGACAAAAGAAAATAAGAGTTATAAAGGTGAGGTTATTCAGTTTTGCTTTACAAATGAATTGAAAATACAGTCATTCCACTATGGAGATAATTGGATTAGATTCAAGTGTGACTCTTTACAAAATGATATTGTGTTGAAACAAAGAAAATAAACACCGAAACGCTAACACACGGTATAGTCAACAAGGGGTGAAGTAGTAAACGGTAGCTTACAGTCCTCGCTAACCGAAGTCTAAATAAACGCACGAGGCTCGGCGGAATTTGCAATTCCGTCGAACTTAAGTAGCGGTTTGTAACCGCCATTAAACGATTATTGCAATTCTACTAGCATGACAACAGGCTGCCAAATAAAGGAACAAGATGCGCTTTACTCCCCCCAAGCTAAGCGTAGCGTCCTCGCTCATAGCCGTCAGGCTAAGGTTTAATCCATAATGTTCGACTCCTCCAGAGTCGTGGTTCCAGGATGATTCCCCTATCTACAAACCTTTAATGCCTATGGCATTATGCTTTCGTTCGAATAATCCCAGAGGGATTTAAGGTTTGTAGATAGACGCTTGGCAACCATACCGACCCGATACGGGTCGTACTAGAAGAATCCTTTATTTCTTGGTCTGTCGGCTATGAGCGTCCTCGCTACGCTCAAGTAACCAAGGCTTCTAGCCTGTAGGTTTATGGCCGGAGGCCGAGAGGTAAAAAGCGTAGGCAGAGCCTACGCTTAGCATGAGAAAAAGGAGATGAGATCACTGGAATTGATACTAGTCTACCCAAGTGACTCATCTAAGCATACCATCCTCGCTACGCTTAATCTAGCAAAGTTTACAGCCTACTACTAATGCAACTTCTAGCCCTGAAAGGGCGATATACAGCAGCGATGGGGGTAGCCCATCGCTAGTAAAGCCATGGAATAACCACCCTATTCAGGGATGAATTGTCTCGACAAACAGAGCAAACAAGAGAATAGAAAAAACAAGAGCCGCAGTAATACTACTGCGGCTCTTTATTTGGAATAAGGCAATGCTTATCGTCTCAACCAGTACAGCCCCTTGTATTGGCTGTCGTTGTGGAACCAGATGACGGGTGTAACCACCTTTCCATCCTTGGTTTTCAAGTAGTGGTTGTAGGCTGCCATTACGGGGTCGAAAAGAATATCGGTAACCCCCACGGTAACCTTGCCATCCTGCTCCTCGCTAACCACCTCGAAGCCGCTAGCGGCAAGAATCTCGCTGATATGGCTGGCACGGTCGGGCGTAATGCCCTTCTCAACAATCGAGCAGCGAACTCCCTTGAGCTCCGCTACGGTATGGTGTGTATTTAATGCCATGTTTTTTCTTTTTTAGTATCAAGACACAAGTAACAAGACTTTGGTTGCAGCGAACAGCGGTAGCATCCTACCCTATTCCCTACTCCCTACTCCCTATTCCCTCCTAGATTGCCGAGCCAAGTACATCGATAAGCTTGTACAGCGAACCAATAAAGCCTAGCGAAATAATGGCAATAGTACAAACAACCAGCACGGTAGCGGTAAGCTTCGAACCCTTTATGGTTGGTACCGATTCCTCGTCGGGTGCGCTAATTACAATTGCCCTTACCACGCGTAGGTAGTTGTACAGCGATAGCACCATGTTAACGGTAGCAATAGCGAGCAGAATGTAAAGCTGCGATCCAAGACCCGAGGTAATTAGGAAGAACTTACCAAAGAACCCTGCGGTTGGAGGAACACCAGCAAGCGAGAACAGTGCAATGGCGAATACCAGCGCGTAGAAGGGGTTAGTTTTGAATAGCCCCTTGTAGCTGTTGATATCTTCCTTGCCAGTTGCCTCGCCAATAGCGCCAACAACGCTGAAAAGGGCGATGTTGCTGAACAGGTAAATGATGATGAAGTAGATGGCCGAGTCCATACCAATTTGCGAGGCACCGGCAATACCAACAAGCACGAAGCCCACCTGCGAAATCGACGAGAAGGCAAGGAATCGCTTAAGGTTGGTTTGGCGCATGGCAAACAGGTTACCAACCGTCATGGTAATAGCAGCAAGAATGCTGATGGCGTAGAGCCACTCCTCCTTTAGCGCACCAAACACCTGGTAAAGCACGGTAAGGAAGATGAATACTACAGCACCCTTCGATAGTACCGAAAGGAAGTTGGTAACGGGGGTAGGTGCACCCTCGTACACATCGGCAGTCCACAGGTGGAATGGCACCATCGACATCTTAAAGCCAAATCCGCTTAGGATAAGCACAAACGAAAGAAGGATAAGCGCGTTTGGCTGCTGAATGCTGGCAATGATTTCGTTGAAACCAAGCGATCCAACGGCACCGTAAAGAAGCGAAATACCAAACAGGGTGATTCCCGAAGAGAATGCCGAGTTCATGATATACTTGATACCTGCTTCCGACGACTTCTTGCTATCGGTTTGAAGGGCAGCAAGAGCAGCAACAGGAATGCTGGTAAGCTCTAGACCGATGTAAAGGGCTAGTACGTGACCGCTCGAAATCATTACAAACATACCAAGAACGCTCGAAAGCATCAGCATGTAGAACTCGCATCGGTTATCGAACGTCTTCAGCCATCTGGAAGCCGAGAGCGAGATTAGCAGAAGCCCGATGTTCAGGACATTCTTCTCGAGGGCAATAAGTCCGCTAGTTCTAAAGAAGTTATCGAAAAGGTGTCCATTCATCATAGGCAAGAAGCCTACAACGAAGTTGGCCAACAGCAGCACGTTAACCACGTTAAGAAAGGAGTTAGCCTTCTTATCGAAGCCGTTAAGGTTTAATATAAACAGCGCTATGATGATTAACGAAATCATCCACTCGAAGCGCAATAGCGTAAAATATTGAAGAAGCATCTCGTTCAATTTTCGGGTTATAATACTAGGCGTTTAGCAATCTCCTGCACATCTGGGCTAATCAGGTCGGTTAGCCAGTAAGGCATCGTACCAATAAATACGATACCTGCTACAAGAAGGATAACTGCAAAACGTTCGTTCCATGTTGCATCGGTAAGCTGCTTAAACTCTACGTTCTTAATGGTTCCCCAAATGGCGAAGCCAACTGCGCGGAGGATATACACTGCGGTAACAACAATTGATGATGCAGCAAGAATGGTGGCAACCTTATAGAAGACACCTGCACGGGCCCACGATCCAACAAACACGGTCATTTCCGATACGAAACCGCTAAATCCAGGAAGACCTAGCGAGCAAAGACCAGCAATGATGAATGCCGTACCAATGAATGGGATTTGGGTAAGGATACCGCCCAATTCGTCGGCCATACGGGTGTGAGTACGTTCGTAAATCATGCCAATGGCGGCAAAGAAGAGGGCTGTCATAATACCGTGCGATACCATTTGCATTACAGCACCGGTCATTCCCACCTGGGTTACAACGGCAATACCAAGAACTACGAATCCACAGTGCGATACCGACGAGTATGCGTTCATATACTTAAGGTCGCGCTGCATAAGCGTTGCAAATGCACCGTAAAGGATGGCAATTGCAGCCAGCACGATAAAGATCCAAGAGTATTGAACCGCAGCACCAGGAAGTAGGTAGGTGGCAACGCGAAGTGCTCCATATCCACCCAACTTCATCGAGATACCTGCAAGGAACATCGAAGCAGCGGTAGGCGCCGACGAGTGACCATCGGGTGCCCAAGTATGGAATGGGAACATGGCGGTAAATACGCCAAACCCAATAAAGGTAAGCAGGTAGATAGGAATCTGAACCGCCAGTGGGAAGTTCATGGTTGCAAGAGTTTGCAGATCCCAGGTGTTGTTACCAAAGTACCATCCCGAAGCAAGGTATAAGCCAATCATTCCAAGGAATACAACTGCCGAACCTGCCATAAGCATAAGAGCCAGCTTCATTGCGTTCTTTTCCTTGTTTCCAGTACCCCAAACGCCAATCAAAAGGTATTTAGGAATAACGGCAAGTTCCAGGAAGAAGAACATCATAAATAGGTCGAGCGAAACGAAGAATCCGTATGCACCAACGCTTAGGAAGGTGAGCAGGAAGAAGAACATCTTAATTCGACTTTCGATCTTCCACGAAATTAGCACGCCGGCAACCACTACCATAGAGGTAAGCATAATCATGGCAAGGCCAATTCCATCTACACCCATCGTGAAGTTGATGTGTAGCGGAGCAAACCACGAAAAGGTTTGGGTAAAGAGCATCTGAGCCTTTTCGCCTGCAGCGCGTAGCGAAATGTAGTGAACGGTAAGCCATGAGGCAAACCCTAGTTGAATGATGCTACCTACTAGCGCAATTTGCTTGGTGGCGATACCCTTTTTGGGTACAAGCAGCAGCAGCGATGTTGCCAGTGGTATTAGTAGAAGGTATATTAACACGCTCATGGTTACAAGAATTTAAAGATTAGAAGTGCGGCAAGCACAATAATACCTCCAAGGAAGTACATGGTGTAGCCTTGTAGCTTACCCGACTGCATTTGCTTGATGCTGCCTGACAACTTCTCGGCAACAAGTCCCGATTGCTGAACAGCGCCATCAACAACGTTGCGGTCGAACCATGCAGCGGGATATCCGATAAGGCGGAAGATAATCTTCTTGGTTACGAAGAGGTAAATCTCATCGATATAGAACTTGTTGTATACCGTTTTGTAGATGCCGTTAAGCGATGCGGCAAGTTTGTCAGAACGATCGTTCTTCTTGAAGTAAAGCACGTAGGCAATAACGATACCGATAACAGCAATTGCTACTGGAAGTATCGAGAATCCAAGGTGAACTACTAGCTCGATTGGCTTACCATCAGCTGATACATATTCGCCAAATGGAATGAGTCCGGCAAATACGGCACCAAAAGCCAAGATGATAAGTGGGATTGTCATAAATCCAGCACCCTTCTCGTGGTTGTGGTGTTCGTCGGCAGGCTTACTCCAGAATATGTTGAAGTAAAGACGGAACATGTAGAATGCAGTAAGACCACTAGCAAATACGCCTAGCACAAAGATGAGCTTGTCGGCTTGGTATGCTGAACTTAGGATGGCTTCCTTACTAAAGAACCCGGCAAATGGAGGAATACCTGCAATAGCCAAGCACGCGATAAGGAAGGTGATGTGGGTAATAGGAAGCATCTTGCGCAACCCGCCCATATCCTGCATATCGTTGCTGTGGATGGCATGGATTATCACACCAGCACCCAAGAACAGTAGCGCCTTAAAGAACGCGTGGGTAAATAGGTGGAACATTGATGCGGTGAAACCTTCGCTCTGCTCTGCTCCCCAACCTGCAACGCCAATGGCAAACATCATGTAGCCAATTTGCGATAGAGTAGAGAAGGCAAGCACGCGCTTGATGTCGTTCTGCGTTGTGGCGATGATTGCCGCAAACACTGCCGTAAATACACCAACGTAGGCAATGAAATGTAGTATTTCGGGTGCCGAGATGGAGTAGATAGGGAACAAACGGGCAACAAGGTAAACACCGGCAACAACCATGGTAGCGGCGTGGATAAGTGCCGACACTGGAGTTGGACCTTCCATAGCATCGGGTAGCCAAATGTGTAATGGGAACATGGCCGACTTACCGGCTGCACCTGCAAACACCAAAAGCATACCCCAAGAGAGCGACGAAAGTCCTAGGAAGGTGATTCCCTTCATTCCGAGCATCTGGATAGAACCGGTGGTGGTTAAGCGCTCTATAATGGTTGAGATGTTGAACGAATCAGCACCAAAACCAATAACCAGAATACCGATAAGGAAACCTAGGTCGGCAAAGCGGGTTACGATAAACGCCTTCTTGGCAGCGGCAATAGCCGACTGTTTGGTAAAGTAGAATCCGATAAGTAGGAACGATGATACCCCCACAAGCTCCCAGAAGATGTACATCTGGAAGATGTTGATCGAAAGTACCAATCCTAGCATCGAGAACGAGAAGAGCGATAGGTACGAGTAGTAGTTCTTGTAACGCTCTTCGCCATGCATGTACCCAACGCTGTAGATGTGTACCATCGACGAAACGGCGGTAACTACAACGAGCATCATCACCGAAATAGGATCGAGAATCGCTCCGAAGTTAATGCTCAACGAGCTGTTGAATACAAGCCATTGCGTGTTAAGCGCTATGTGAGGTAGGTAAACACCGTTTACCTTACCAAAATCGAAGAAGTACTGCTTCGCTATTACTAGCGAAAGTGCCAACGAGGCCAATATAGCAGTGGTGGCAATAATGCCGCCCATCTTTTGCCCCATATGCTTGCCCGAAAGGCCAATCACCACAAAGCTGAGTAGCGGAAGTAGCGGAATAAGTATTGCTGCAATATCCAAATTCATAGCTTAGTGTTTTAGGGTATCAGCCTCATCCATGTCAACCGTATTAAACTTGCGGTAGAGGTTGATGATGATGGCGATAGCCACCGTAACCTCGGCTGCCGCAATGGCAATTACGAAAAGGGTGAAGAAAACCCCTTCGAGCTGATTAGGATATAGATACTTGTTAAACGCAATAAAGTTGATGTTAACGCTGTTGAGAATTAGCTCCACCGACATCAACATGGTAATCATGTTGCGACGGGTAAAGAAGCCAAAAATCCCGATAAAGAACAGCAAGGTGCTAAGCACCAGAAAGTGTGTTATTGGAATTTGTTCCATTTCTTACTCCTTTTTATCTTTTATGGCGATGGCAATGCTACCAACTAGCGCGGCAAGAAGCAGGAAGCTTATCACCTCGAAGAACAATGCGTAGCCGTGGTTTGTGTAGTCGAGCATTTGTATACCAATGGTCTTTACCGATGCATCAACAGCTACCTGGCTGGTTTGTGGAAACGCATGTGTAAACAGCACGCCAAGGGTTAGCGCTAGGCCTGCTACACCAAGTAGTCCACCCCAAATAAGGTTGCTGCGTTTGCTCGCTGGCAACTTCTGTCCCGACTTGTGGGTAAGGAATATCGAGAAGATAATAAGTACAATAATACCTCCTACGTAGATAAGAATCTGGAGACCCGCAATAAATTCCATGCTCATTAGGAAGTAAAGTCCAGCAATGCTCACCATACAAAATAGCAGGTATATTGCCGAGCGGAATATCATTCGAGAAAACACAGTTAAGGCACCAAAAGCAACCGCCATTAGCGCCAAGATGTAAAATATTACGATTTCTGCGCTCATTTTACGGCTGGTTTAAGTTTTGAACCTGGTTTGTTGAGCACCTTGTTAAGTGTAGTACTCTTGTATGCGGCATGTTCGAAGGTATTTTCAAATTCGATGGCTTCGCTTGGGCATGCATCTACGCATAATCCGCAGAAGGTGCAAAGACCCATGTGGTATTGCCACTTGTCTAGTACCTTTTTCTTCTTGCCGTCCTCCTGCTCTTCCATCGCAGATATAATCTTGATGGTTCCGTTGGGGCAGTTTATCTCACAAATGCCGCAGGCGGTACAAGCATGGAAGTTTTCAGCATCGTGCTTAAGCGTTAGATTCCCTTTAAAGCGACTAGGAATTACCAGCGTGTCGCGGTTTTCGGGATATGGCTGCACGAGCCACATCTTTGGGTGCGTACTGTAGTAGCCCGTAAGCTTCATTCCATTCCAAAGCGAACGAATGGCAAGGAATATGGATTTATAAAAGTTAAATATGCGTCTCATTGTTGTACGGGTTATAGTAGCCAGTTCATAAGCGTAATTACAGCAGCAACTATCATGTTGATGATGCTAACAGGTAGCAGATACTTCCACTCTAGTTTTAGCAGCTGGTCGATGCGGAGACGAGGGAATGTCCAGCGGAACCACATAAATAGAATAATGAATCCGAGAGTTTTCCCGAAGAACCAAACTACACCTGGAATGAAATCCATCACATGGTTGAACCCATCAAGCCCAGGAATATGGAATGGCATCCATCCCCCAAGGAATACGGTTGTGGCCAACATCGAGGTTACGAACATGTTGCTGTAGTCCGAAAGGAAGAACATGGCGAACCTCATACCTGAATACTCGGTATGGAATCCTGCCGTTAGCTCTTGTTCAGCCTCAGCAAGGTCGAATGGGGTACGGTTCAGCTCGGCAGTACTTGCAATGATGTACACCACAAATGCTACGATTGCAGGAATATGCCCCTTGAAGATCCACCAAAGATCGCCTTGGCTCGCTATGATATCGTTTACGCTAAGGCTACCCGTCATAAGTACAATGGTAATCAGCGAAAGACCAGCTGACAGCTCGTAGCTCACAATCTGAGCACCGCAGCGCATTGCACCAAGCAGCGAATACTTATTGTTCGAAGCCCAACCTGCCATCAGAATACCAATAACAGCTAGCGAGCTGATGGATGAAACGTAGAATACCCCAATGTTGATGTCCCAGAACTGAACGCCTGGAGCATACGCCATGGGTAGAAGAGCCATAAAGCTAACTACGGTAACAATGTATGGAGCAATGGAAAACATCAGTTTATCCGCACTCTTTGGCATAAGAACCTCCTTCGAGAATAGCTTAAGCACATCGGCAAAAAGCTGAAGGGTTCCCCATTTACCTACACGGTTTGGACCGTAGCGTAGCTGCATAAAACCAGCTATCTTACGCTCGGCGTAAACCTGTATGATAGCCATAATTAATATCAAACAAATAATGGCCAATCCTCCCATAACCAACTCAGCGGCAAACGCGAGGTTGGGACTTAGGACTTGGTTGAGCCAAGTATCTATCGAATGGATGATATCAGCTAGTGTGATTGTTAGTAACATCGTTGTATAGATTACCTGTCAATATCTGGGATAATTAAGTCGAGCGTTGCCATGATAGCAATCATATCACCAATCTTTTGGCCAATAAACATCGAACGCAATGCGCTCAAATTGGCAAAGTTTGGAGTACGGTACTTTAAGCGGTAAGGCTTAGCACCACCATCGCTCACCAAGTATACGCCTAGTTCACCACGAGCAGTTTCTACACGTTGGTAGTATTCGCCCTCTGGAACTTTAGGTACACCCTTCAGCTTCTCGCGATATGGACCGGATGGAATGTTGTCGATTAGCTGCTCGATGATGTGAACGGACTGAACCATCTCGTCCATGCGAACCATGTAACGATCCCAGCAATCTCCACCGTTGTAGATAATCTCGTCGAACTGAAGTTTTTCGTAGCCATCGTAAGGGAAACGTTTACGAACATCGCACGCCAAACCCGATGCACGTGCCACTGGACCACATGCGCCAAAGTTGATAGCATCTTCTATGCTTAGCTTGCCAATGTTCTTTAGGCGGCTTTGCACAATTACGTTACCTGTAAATAGCTGGTGAAACTCTGGAAGGTTCTTCTTGAATTGGGCAATCCACTTCTTAACGTCTGCTACGAAGTTGGGGTGAAGGTCCTGAAGCACGCCGCCAGGAGTAATGTAGCTCATGGCAAGACGATTCCCAGTAGTTTCTTCAAAAATTTCGAGGATAGTTTCGCGCTCACGGAATCCAAGGAAGTAGGGTGTGTATGCACCCATATCCAAACCTATACTGGCATAGAATATTTGGTGCGATGCAAGGCGCTGCAGCTCTGCCATAATAATACGAATGGCTTTTGCACGTTCAGGCACCTCAATTTGCATACCCTTTTCAACGGCAAGCGAAACAGCTTGGTTGTTAATGTGAGCGGAGAGGTAGTCCATTCGGCTGGTCAGGTGAATGCATTGCTTATAGGTAAGCGCTTCATTCATCTTTTCGATACCGCGGTGGATATATCCCAAGTTTGGCTCAACATCAATTACTGTTTCGCCATTGAGTCTCATTTTAAGGTGAAGCACACCGTGTGTAGAGGGGTGCTGTGGACCAACGTTGATGACAAAGCTTTGCTCGTCCTCAGACTCTGAAAAGTTTTTAACAATTTCCATAGGATTACAGCGATATCATATTTTCGTCAGTATAATCTTTGCGTAGTGGATACCCTGGCCAATCCTCTCCAAGGATAAAACGGCGAAGGTATGGATGTCCCTTAAAACGAATGCCGAATAGGTCGTACATCTCATTCTCAAAGAACTCGGCTCCAGCCCAAAGCGAAGCAGCAGAGTCAATCTCTGCATTGTCACGGTCTGCAAGTTTTACCTTAACTACCATTTCGTGCTTAAGAGAGTAGGAGTGTAAATGGTAAACGACTTCAAAGTAAGTTTTACGATCTACGGCTGTTTGGCACATTAGGAAGTTAAGCTGTGTAGCCTCATCATCTTTCAGACGAGTAAGCACGCTTGTGATATCTTCCTTAGAAACCCATAGTAGTGGAAAATCAAAAGTTTCCTCTACAGTGCACTGTGGAAACGTATTGGTAAGGTAGCCTTTCAATTCTTCTCTACTCATCTTCCTGTTCCTTTTTGGGTTTATCAATAATGTAGGCTCTACCCTTCTTGATCTTAGCCTGTAGGGCCATCATTCCCTCTATAAGAGCTTCGGGGCGTGGTGGACATCCTGGAATATAAACATCAACAGGAATTACATTTTCAACTCCCTTTACAACCGAGTAAGAGTTGTAGAAGAATGGACCACCAGTTATGGTACAAGAACCCATAGCAATTACATACTTGGGCTCTGCCATTTGATCATAAAGTCTCTTTAGAACGGGTGCCATCTTGTAGGTGATGGTTCCTGCAACAAGAATAAGGTCTGCCTGACGAGGTGAGTAGCGAGCTACCTCAAAACCGAAACGAGACCAGTCGTACTTAGCAGATGCTGCCGACATCATTTCAATTGCACAACAACTTGTACCAAAGCCGAGCGGCCAGAGCGAGTTGCTGCGGGCCCAGTTGAATAATTTGTCAACTGTAGTAACCAAAAAGTTAGTGTTTCCTGTTTCGTCGGAATAAATTTCTCCAGGGAAATCAGGTTTCTGAGTTAAATCCATTGTAGCGCTTTCTTTTTATAGGCATACAGCAGCCCAAGGAACAATACGAGCACAAAAAATAGCATCTCAACGAGTGCTGCAATGCCTACAACCTTAAAAGCCGCAGCCCAAGGATACATAAAGGCAATCTCGACATCGAAGAGCAAAAAGACAAGGGCAAAGAGGTAGTAGCCAACATGGAATTGAACCCATGTGACACCCTCGGTTTGGACTCCGCATTCGTAAACTTCACCCTTTAAAGGGTTCGTTTTTTTAACCGACATTGCTTTACCCAGCCCAATAGCCAATGTCGCGAAAAATAATCCGCAGAGCATTAGCAAAAGGAGCGATACACTTCCCATATATAAGCCTTATTATAGTGTTGAAATTATTGTGCAAAACCTATTGATCCGCTTCCCAAGCTCCTTGTAGCATTCTTACAAGTTAAACCGCTGATAATAACTTGTTTTAATTGCATTCAAAGAGGTAAAAAAATGGTATAACCCAACAGCACTGCTCACATTAGCATAGGGTGGTGATTCGTAATAAGGTCTTGACTTTTTACAATCGGCGCAAAATTAGATGGTTTATTCTGTTTTGCAATACATTAATATGCTTTATTTTAGCCATAATATATTCACGATTTAACGCTTATTTGTTTGGCAAAAGGTATGATTGAATGATAGATAATATTGTTATTTAAATAACATAATTAAATGGTTAACATTATATCAAACTTGTTAACTTTGCGTGTTGTGATAATTCAACAGACTAGGAGTCAATGGTTTTTAAAATAACTAGTGGCTGTGCAAATTTGTGAACAAAGTAGAATGACTCGTTACCATTTGTAGCATATGACTTAAAGGGGTAAAAAATGGCTCTATACGTTTTAGATGGAAAAGTCCTAACTCCAGCTCAGAATTCAACTGTTTCGCGGTTATAGGCTCATGGTGATAATTTCCCCATATTGCAAATGGGGTTATACGAATTCAATCCTTCTCGGATTACTGCTCAGTTTCCATTGAGCGATCTTAATTAAGATAAAATAGAGCCTAGCAACTATTACAGCGAATAGAATCCATAAAGACCTGAGCATGAATCGCCCGAGTGAAAATTAATGGAGTGAGCAGAAGGTGGTAAACAACCTCAAAGTGTTTGAATATATTCACTGACAAGCGGCCATAACTAGCGCCCCCCAACTCATTATAGATCCCAAAAAGAGTTTGTCTATAAAAAAGTCCGCCCATCATCTGAAAAATGGAATACTTGAATTCGTTTTCAGACAGGGATGGGAATAAAAAAGGCAAAAAAAGAGGCTGCCCAATGTTTTTTTGGACAGCCCCCTTTTTGAATGTAAGCAGATAAAAATCCTTGAGTTCTTAATTTTTAAGCGCCGATAGCACTACCTTGACTTTTAACTTATTGCCAATTCCAACTATATCTACCACATTTTGAAGTGGAATCGAGTTGTCCGCTCTAAGGATAACTGTAAGATTTACTTTCTTATCGGTTAATTCACTTTGGAGTTGAGATTCAATTTCTTGAAATGAAATAGGTTTGTCGTTGTAGTAGTACTGCAAATCCTTTGTTATGCTAATGTTTATGTTCTTTTCTGCCGTAATCTGTTCAGCATATTGCGTTTTTGGTAGCAACAACTTAATAACAGAAGGATTAACCAGCGTGGAAATAATCAAGAAAAATAGCAGGAGGAAGAACATAATATCGCTAAGCGATGCGGTGTAAACATCTACAGCGTTACCACGTTTACTTCTTTCAACTTTCATTATATAAAATTTTTCGTTTAGCTATTTCCCGCGCTTAAGGAAGAAAATGAATTCATTTCCAGTTTTCTCCATATTGGCGGCAATTTTGTCTATCCTGTTATTTAACAAGTGGTAGCCAATAAAAGCAATAATACCAACTAGCAACCCAGCTGCCGAACAAATCATTTTCTGGTAAAGACCATCGGAAATAGTTCCAATGCTCAAGTTGTCGGTTATCGAAATGGTGTAAAATATCTTGATAACCCCCATGATCGTTCCTAAGAACCCAAGCATTGGGGCAATAGATGCAACCAAAGCAAGCAGGTTCATTCTATTTTCAAGGTAAAGGAGAACTTCTCTCGACTTTGCTTCCATCGCTTCGCGAATATCTTCAATCGAGTAATCCATGTAACGGATACCCTCTCCAATTAGCTGCGATAGTGGTTGATTATTTTTTTGGCAATAGATTAGTGCTGAGTTTGATTTGCCATCCGAGATGTAATTTTTCACCTCTTTTATTAGCAAACTATCCTCTTTACTTGCGCCATGAATAACCACAAATCTGTCAAAAATAACGAAGATGGCAACTAGTGAAAGTAGTGCTATGGGGATAAGAATCCATCCTCCTTTGATAATAATATCGAAGTAGTTACCGTTTGCTACGGCAGCAGGAACCTGGGCCGCTAACATTTCGAAACCTTTCATTGCAAGTGATTATAATTAAAAAAGGCACAGGTCATAACTATCATATGACCTGTGCGACCATGAAAACATTACTTTAATCCAGATAAGGCTGCTTTTGCCTTATCATTAGTAGGATCAAGTAAGAGTACTTTTCCAAAGGAGGCTTTAAAGTTAGCCATATCATTTTTCAGGTAATACTGATATCCAATATAGAGGTATGCTTCAGCTAACTCTCTTTTCCTTTCAACTTTTGCAGGATCGAGTTTTGGTTCACCTTTTGGTTCAAGAATTTCTATAACTTTTTCATAATAAGGTTTCGCTAAACCTTGAGTACTTGTTGGGTCAAAAGATGAATTTACTCGCGCTCTATAAATGTAACCTAGGTAACTGTCAGGTTGCTTCTCAGTGAAAATTGAAAATAAGCTATCAGCCTTATGTAAGTACGCTACTTTAGTCAACGAGTCTAACTTCTCGCTATTACCTGCATAGTAGTTTTCTTTTGCCCATTCGAAGTAACCCGATGGGCTAAGATTAGCCTTTTCACCATATAACTGTTCGAATATATCTGCAGACTTATCATACCTCTTCATTTTCTGATACAAGGATTGGATTTCGCGCGTCATAGCAATCCTATTTTTAGGAGTAATTGCCTTCCCAAAGTATGTTATGGCAAGTGAATCATTCCCAGCGCCCGAAAGTAATCTTGCATAGTACTCGTTATCACTTTGCAGAATATCATCCGGTTTCGCATTAGCCAAGAACTGCTCCATTACCTTTACACCATTTGCATAGTCTTTAGTTTCGAATAAGTTGTAGGCTAAAACTCTGTTAGCAACTGGACTCGTAGGATTTAATGCCTGAGCCTGCTTTACTATTTCTAGTGATTTGTTGTAGTCCTTGTTGAAGAATAAGATAAGTGCATAACGAACTAGATCGTTGTATGAAGGTTCTCCAGCAGCAAAAAATTTTGCATATGATTTTTCAGCATCAGCAAATTTGCCCTGTGCGTAGTAAACCTCTCCACGCTCTTTGTGAACAGGGAAGTAGGTCGAATCTAGCTGGTAAAGGTTATTGAAAGCATCCAACGATTGTTGGTAGTTCCCACTCTTAACGTAGATTCTCCCAAGCTTAAGGAAAGCCTCTTTGCTCGCCTTATCGTAGTAGATGGCAGTTTCGTATTTGGTTGCTGCTTCACCGATCTTCTTTTGATTTAAAAGAATATCTCCTTCGGTGATATAGATGCCTGCAAAGTTCTTATTTATGCTTTTTGCTTTATTAAGATAATCGTTGGCATCTTCGACATTGGGGGTTGCTTGGTTCATGTAAGCAGCATAGATGGCCATCCAGAGAGCAGGATTCTTTTTTTCGGAACTAATAGACTTAGCCTTCTTAAAGTTAGTCTCAGCCGTCTTTGTATCTCCGCTAGATAAGGCTATTTCACCCAATCCTACATAGGCAAATGCATTCTCAGGATTAACCTCTAGTCCCTTTTGATAGTATATGGCAGCAGAGTCTTTAATTCCCTGATTTTGGTAATTTTTGCCTAGAAGATAGTAGGCTTGATCTTTGTTTGCTCCGTTGAGTTCTTTTAGAAGATATTTTTTTGCTAGAACGAAGTTTCCATCGTTAAAGTAAAGAAGACCTTTCGTAAAGTCTTGTGCCATAGCGCTAGTTCCACATAGGACTGCTACAACTGCAAGAGTAAGTAAATATCTTTTTGCTTTCATGGTTATTTATTTACAATGGATAGTCATTGCTTACTTTTACAACCCTTAAGGGTTGTGTTGCTGGAACTAATCCAGACTTAAGGATGATGCGCTGCCCCCTATCGCTGGATAGGAATGAGGCAAATCCTGTTGGTACACCAGAGCTAGGATCGGTAGCAATGGAATAGATGATCCTACTAAGCGGATAGTCCTTGGTTGCCAAGTAAGCTTGGTAGGGTTGGTAGCTGTTGTCGGAGGTTGGATTTTTGGCGTACGAAACAGCCATTACTCTTATCCGATCAAGGAAGCCCATGCATTGGGCATTATTTCGGTTGCTAATCCAATTAACACCAATGATCCCAATAGCATTTGGATTTTTTGCAACGTAATTAATAACCTCCTCATTTTTGCTAAGTGCAGAAATCTGGGCCGATAGACTTTTACCTTCACAAAGTGAGTCGAGAAGGTAACGGACTGTGCTAGAGTTTTGGTTGTCGAAGATAATCTTCACTTTCCCAAGTCCCGATCCGCTGGCAATTTGGTTCCAGTTAGTAATTCCACCCGTTAGCAACTGACGGATCTGATCAACCGAAATAAGGCTATCCTTATTCTGGCGGTTGATGATTAGCGCAATGCCATCGGTTGCAATTTTCGAAATGCGTGGAACTAACTTTTTTTGTTGGAGTGCAGCCTTTTCCCTTTCAGTTAGCAAGCGAGTGCTAATAATTAGGCGAGTTGAATCTTTCAGCAAGGCATTCATAGCATCGATTTCCGAGACAAACTTTGCAGACACCTTTGCTTTGGGGTAAATACCTTCAAAAACTTCAATTTCTTCCGAAATAATCGGTTCGAAGGTTTGGTCAACATAGATTGTGGCCAAGCCGCTAGTAGGGGAATCTTCCTTAGTGGAAGACCCCCCGCAGCTTTGAAGTAATACGATACTTGATAAGAAAAGTAGGGTAACGAAAATGTTACTTGTTTTCATCTTTAATCTCCTTTACTTTTTTATAAATCCTATAAGCTCTAAAAATAGAGTAAAGAATTAGAAGAATTCCAAGTGCAGTACGCAGATTACCTGTAGAAATAAACTCTTGGAAAATGTTTGTTAACATAAATCCAAGGCCTAGAACTAGGTAGAAAAGCACCATCACATATCCGAAATACCCAGCAAACACCAACCAACTCTTCGTCATTGTCGTATCGTTGTTCTTCATGTTGTTCGGTTACTGAAGTACAAATTTAACTGGCATGGTAAATGCAACTCTAACAGCTTCGCCATTTTGCTTACCAGGCAGCCAGGAAGGCATGCTTTTAGCAACACGAATAGCTTCCTTGTCAAGTTCAGGGTCAACCCCACGGATTACCTTAACATCGGTAATTTTACCGTGCTTATCCACAACAAACTGTACAAAAACGGTACCTTGTATACCATTTTCTGCAGCTGTTTGAGGATACTGGGTATTCTTACCAAGGTATTTCATCATTTCCTCAGTACCACCAGGGAAGGTTGGCATCTGCTCAACTGCTTGGAATACTTGTTCCTCTTCTTGAGCGATCTCCTTTACGGTCTCAGTAATAGGCGTTGCAACAATCTCCTGACCGACATTATCGTCAAGTGGAGCAGCTGTAAGCATATCTTGAGACTGCATCTCTTCTCCTTCTTTTACCTCATCATCGGGTCTGATGACAGGAGGAACGAATTTGATTTGTGCCTTAACCTCTTCCTGCTTCTGTTCTTTTGGTAACTCTTGTGGTTTAATCTTCTCAATGTTGATTTTAGAGAGATTTGTCACCTGAACATTTTGCTCTTTTCCTTCCTTTAAAGCTTTATTAATAAAGGTAGGAAGCGCAGTGGCTAGAGAGAAGCCGATTACCACAAAAATAAAAGAACGTTTGTGGCGCGTGTCAGCATCCTTTCTAAGCACATAGGCACCATAGTCTTTGTTTTTCCCTTCAAAGACCATTTCGCACCATTCCCTGGAGAATAAGTTTATGTTTGATGCCATGGCTTATTGTTTTTTAGTTGATTCAGTAAATGCATCAGGCGCTGTTTTCACTACCAATCCTGTATCGTATGAAGTGATAGGTACAATAGCGTACTTAGCAACGTTGGTAATCTGCATTTCGTCGAGAATACTAACTAGGTTTTCGTAAGTCGAAACATCGCTAGGCTTGATAAGAACTACTACTGCGTCCTTATTTCCTCGAATTTCGGTTAACTTAGTCTTAAATTCCTCGGCCGATAGCTTTTTCTTGGCTTTTACCGCTTTCAAACTGTCCACTTGCTTCATAACAACTTTGTTACGAGTAAGCAGAGTCTTGCGAATACCTTTCTGTGAATCGAAGTTGGTCTCAAACACCTCTGGATCAACTCCGTTTTCGGTAGTCCCAAAGTAGTAGTATACCTTATTATCCTTAGCAAGGAGGATGGTCATTGCCTTAGAGGCCTTAACCTTATTTTGCTCCTCGTCTTTTACTTTTTCCTTCGAAGGCATTCTAATCTCCATGGTCTGTGGTTTAGCCATAGAGGTTGCAAGCATAAAGAAGGTGATAAGAAGGAATCCTAAGTCTACCATTGGCGTAAGGTCAACACGGGTGGATAACTTTTTAGGTTTTCCTTTACCCTTTCCACCTTTGTCTGCTGTATTTAATTCTGCCATTTTACTTAGTTTGTTTAGTAATTCTTTGGCAGTATTGGTGCCTCTTCCATCCCTGTAATAAGGTTGTACTGATTCTCATTAAGATCGAGAAGGGTATTCAAAACCTTTTTAATCTTACTGTAGGGGGTACCTTTATCTGCTTTAATTACAATCTTAATCTGGGGATTTACCTGGCGGGCAGCGCGTACCCACTCTTTAAATTCATTCCCTGTAGAGTCGGCAGGAATTCCAAGTACGTTTTCTGGCTTGGAACGATCTCCTGCGGATAGATCTAGTGATTGAGCAAGCGCGCCAATAGGAACTGCAAACGAATTGGCTAGACCAAACTCTTCAATTTGCTTTTTGGTGAAGGTTTTGCCGTAAACTTTAGCAATTTTATCGAGGAGTTCCTCGCGCTTCTTTTGGTTGTCAATGCCCATGGCCACCTTTCCATCGGGACCGATGAAGATGTTCATGACATTAACCTCGGGGATCTTGATCTCCGATATGGACGATGGTGTTACCACCTGTACCAGCTCCTTTTGAATGAAATTTGATGTCAAAATGAAGAAGGTAAGCAGAAGGAAGGCCACGTCGCACATCGCAGTCATGTCAACCCATGTACTTTTTCTTGCGACTTTTACCTTTGGCATATCAATGTACTTTAGTTGTTATTGGCTAATAAGCAGCTTAGTGCTTTTCAGCAAATGATTGTACCATTGAGTAGCCAGCTTCGTCGATGTTATAGGTAATCTTGTCGATTTGAGTTGTAAATACGTTGTAGAAAATGATGGCAACAGCTGCTGAACCAATACCTAATGCAGTATTGATAAGGGCCTCAGAGATACCAGCTGAAAGTGCAACTGAGTCTGGAGCACCTGCATTAGCCAACGCTGCAAACGCACGGATCATACCAAGTACGGTACCAAGAAGACCAATAAGAGTTGAAATTGACGAAAGGGTAGCAAGAATAACAAGGTTTTGCTCAAGGGTTGGAAGTTCCAAAGAGGTTGCTTCTTCTACGTTCTTTTGTAGAGATGCAAGCTTCTGCTCCTTAGTCATGGTTGTATCCTTTGCATTGTACTTGTAGGTAGTAAGTACAGCTTGGCATACATTACCAAGAGCTCCACGTTGCTTTGTACAAGCAGTTTCGGCAGCCTCAACATTACCTTCAGCAAGGTTTTTCTTAAGGTTGCGAAGGAAAGTTGCAGAAGAACCTTTACCCTTTGCACGGGTGATAGCGATCATACGCTCTAGTGAGAAGGTAAGCACCATCATTAAGCATGTCATCAGGATTGGTACGATAAATCCACCTTTGTAAATCACACCAAAAAAGTCACCAGGGATTGGTTGGTTTTCTGGATTTCCACCTTGGAAGTGACTAGGATCACCAAATACAAATTTGTAGATAATGATTGCAACTACCAATAAAGTTGGAATTACTAGGGCGGTGAACACTGTTCCAAAACCCTTCTTTTGCTCTGAGTTTTTCATGGTTGTCTATTAAATTGAAATTAGTAAAAAAAATTCGGTGCTATTTAGTTCAGCGAAGAAACGCTATGTTTCCATAGGCGTATTCTTTGTTGGTACATGTAGCTGCTAGTACAGTTACTTATGCTTGTTGCTGAATTTTGCAATTGTGGAAAATATTAATGTTGAACTGTTAGTTTACCAACAAGCAGTTGTTTGTTGGGGTGCGTGGTGTAAAGCGATATCACCAACTCAACATATTGGGCTAAATCCGAAACTGATTGAAAAGGGAGGTATGACATTGGGATAAGTCAACTTTTGGTGTAGAATACCAGCTGTCTTTGCTGCTTTCCGTAAGCTGGTTCAAAGAGCAACTTACTTTTTCAGTAGAGGCGAATGCCTTACTTAGCATCCTATAACTTTCCTCGGGCTTTGAGGATACCACTCTGATGAGGTTGATTAGCGTTTCCGAATCATGGTTATTATTAAAACCCAACTGTAAATCCGCTTCAACTACGGAACTATAGGTTGATGCTATGCCACATGAAATTGAGAACTCTTTCATCTGATTGTTGCTGTGCTTAGCGTTATTACATAATACATAAGCCCCAAGGAGTGTTCCTTGAAGAATTGCAAATGTCATAGCAACATATTTGAACTTTCCGCTTTTCAACGTCAACTTTTTTATGAACTACAATTCACTTCTCAAAAATCATGCATGCAAATATATACTAAATGCAATTCGACAATGCGTAGATCAAGATTATTAACAATAAATAACTAGATGCAAATACAAGCACCCTAAAGCCCCTTATTGACCTACTCCAAAGGCAAATGTAATGGAAAGTTTTACAGTTAACAACCTTAATGCTAAATAATGTGCCGATGATTCTTCTAATTCTAAAAAATATGTTTCGCCTTAAGGTATACGTCAGAAAATCATCGAGGAGGTTTCGTGGAAGAAATTAATTCCTCCAAGAAACCTTTTGTATAACATAAAAATACCTTTTGTATAACATATAAAAAAAAGAAGGCTTGTCTGTTCCCTCTTATATATTTGCCATACTATTGCATCGCAAAAGAATACTATAAAAGATTGAAGTTAAGTGGCAAACAATACCATAATGTTTAGGCATACTGTCTCTTTTGTGTGAGCCACTCCTTTAGTCTTGTAGCTATTTCTTTATAGTGGTGCTTATTAGTGGTAGTTTCAAGGTTGTAGCTTTAATTCGATTTTTCTTTTTGTACTCACAATTTTAATATAATTCCGATGTTCCACATTTTAGGCATTATTGCAATTATGATGGCCATTTCGTTCGTTATTGCAATGGCTGTTGCCCTGATCATAGAAAGGACAACAAGTGTAATAGAGAAGTTCGACCTTGCTTCGAGTAAGCCCAACGAGGTAAATAGAGCGCGTCGAATTCACAAGCTATCAAAGAAAATGAGAAAGCGTAGAGGTAACGATTATGCTAGGAAGCACGACGTTGAGATTGTCGACCACTACTATGGCGACAACAACTTCGATGGTAAATCCTCGCAACAGGAGCTCCTAAACCACTTTTACCCTCAAAAATAAGAACAGATGGACGGATTAAGCTTATCAGCACTCTTCCCTGGCATTGGAACCTTTTTCTCCTCGCCAGCTATAATATCAATTGCGCGTGTCATTCTTATTGCCTTAGGGCTTACTATAATTTACTTAGGACGCAAGAATATCCTAGAGCCATTGGTGATGATTCCAATGGGGTTAGGTATGATTGCCATTAATACAGGTGTGCTGTATATGCCTGGTGGTAGCATTGGAAACCTGTTCCTCGATCCAATGCTCTCGGATACCGATGACCTAATGAATGTGATGCAGATCGACTTTCTGCAGCCCATTTATACGCTAACCTTCAGCAACGGTCTTATTGCCTGCTTTATCTTTATGGGAATTGGCGCCCTGCTCGATATCGGGTACCTGCTCCAACGCCCCTACACCTCGATGTTTTTGGCGCTCTGCGGCGAGCTGGGAACATTCCTAACGGTGCCAATTGCCCATGCAATGGGTTTGACGCTCAACGAGAGCGCGTCTATTGCAATGATTGGTGGTGCCGATGGTCCTATGGTGCTCTTCACCTCGCTATCGTTGGCTAAGCATCTATTTGTTCCAATTACTGTTGTCGCATACCTGTACCTAGGGCTTACCTATGGCGGTTACCCATACCTAGTAAAGCTGCTTATTCCTCAGAGATTACGGGCAATTAAGATACAAAAGGATAGCAAGAAGAAGGTGAAGACCTACAGCTCTACCACCAAAATGGCGCTTGCCGTGGTGCTGTGCCTAGTGCTGTGCCTGCTCTTCCCCGTTGCTGCACCCCTTTTCTTCTCCCTATTCCTTGGCATTGTTATTAGAGAGTCTGGCCTAAAACAATTCCACGATTTTATTACAACAACGCTGCTATATGGCTCGACTTTCCTTCTTGGTACGCTACTAGGAGTACTTTGCGAGGCTAAGCTACTTACCGACCCCGTAGTGTTTAAGCTCCTAATCCTCGGAGTCCTTGCGCTGCTCATTTCGGGCATCGGAGGCATCATCGGAGGTTACATCCTTTACTTCGTCAAGAAGGGCAACTACAATCCGGTAATCGGTATCGCGGCGGTGAGCTGCGTGCCAACTACGGCTAAGGTGGCTCAGAAGATCGTCACCAAGGAAAACCCACAATCGGTGATTCTTGGCGAAGCCCTTGGCGCAAATATCTCGGGCGTAATATCTTCGGCTATCATTGCAGGCCTTTACATAACGCTATTCCCGCACATACACTAGCCGCGGCTAGGCTATAATACAAAAGGCAGCATACGGTAAAAGGTATGCTGCCTTTTCTGTTTAAATCCATTTACGCTGAAGCAGAGGATCGAGCATTCAACCTATAATTTTCACTAAGCAGCATTTAGCAAGACGAAACTGCGATACGCGTTTCATCGTGTTGGTGTATTTTTAGCGAGGCAGAAAAACAAATCAAGAAAAGGAAGCAGATGGACCAGAACAGTAGGGCCGCAGACCGTTTTAGGCGGCTGAAACTGGAGCGAACCCGCAAGTGGTCTATCACATGACAGGCGTAGGGCGACCGAGTACGTACAGCCCCGCTCCACCAAAGAACTAGTGGGGCGATGTCACTCTAGCACCCAGAAAACTCGCTAAATGTTTATGCTTAGCATAGCGATAGCGGTTAAACCGGCTATCGCTATTGGCATATAAGACCTAAGGTCGCAGTTCTTTCGATTCCCATCTACCACTATTCCCAAAACTTTTGCAGATACTCGTAAGATATTTGCAAGTACTAGCAAAATTGTTGCGTGTACTCACGAATTTCTTATTTATACACCAGAAATATTTGTTGATACTCACATCTTATTTGCAGATATTTACACCACGTTTGTTGATACTCGCAAAATATTTATTGGCATTCACGATATATTTGTTGATACGCGCAATATATTTGTTAACACTCACGAAATGTTTGCAGATACTCGCAAGATATTTGTTGGTACTCAC
Source organism: uncultured Acetobacteroides sp. (assembly GCF_963678165.1). NCBI lineage: Bacteria > Pseudomonadati > Bacteroidota > Bacteroidia > Bacteroidales > Rikenellaceae > Acetobacteroides > uncultured Acetobacteroides sp. The sequence continues at coordinate 4,148,062 of NZ_OY782755.1, forward strand.
AAAGTTGCTACCTGCACGCCCTTCCCCACCGCGTACGCAGGCAACTGTGCTCCCGTATTTCAAATGCCAACCTGCTGATGCGGCCTAGGGAACGGTTCTACCCATCGAACATTCTTCTGAACACCGCAGATGTTTCCCTAAAAGTAAACGGTAGGGTTGATATCTGGGAACTTGAGGATTTGCTACATTTGCAGCGTCGTTTTCTATACCTATTTATATATATACAAGATGACCGTACTTACCGAAAAGGAGCTAACCCTCTTTACCCCCTATAGCATTACCTCGGCCGATACCGACATGTGCGCACGCCTACGGTTGGGCGCCATGGTAAACCTGCTTATCCAGTCGGCTATTGGCTCTGCCGAGAAGTTGGGCTTTGGCTTTGGCGATCTGAGCCAGCTGCACCTCTTCTGGGTGCTCCGAAACCTTTCCCTCGAAATCTACCGCCCCGTGCGCTGGAGCGAGGAGCTGATGGTGGAAACCTGGCCAAAGAATATAGAGGGAATACTCTACCTTCGCGACTTTGTGGTACGCGACCGAAAGGGTGAGGTGGTAGCCCGCGCCACATCGGGCTGGCTGGCTGTCGATAGAACCACCAAGCGCCCCAAACGATTTAGCAGTGAGCAGCTGGAGTACTTCACCCACCTTAAGGAGAAGCATTCGCTGAGTTACAGCCCCGAGCGGCTGGCCGAGGCGGCTGGCAGCGACGAGTTCTTCGTTAAGCCCACCTTCTTCGATATCGACCTCAACCGCCATGTAACCTCCACCCGCTACATCGACTGGATGGTGGATACCCTGCCGCTCGACTTTCTGCTGGAGCGAAGCCCGGTGAAGCTCTCCATCAACTACCTCAAGGAAACCATGCTCAGCGACTCCATTAGGCTGGTGCGCTGCACCCTGGAACCTAACATTTTCGAGTTCGAGGGGATTAACGAATCGGCTGGCACCGCGGCATTCCGCGGAAGAATCGAGTACTCCTCGATTTAATGCTTTTACTTAGAACCATCCCCGCATAGCGTGAGGGGCTATTCCCTATTCACAATTTACTACAGGGGCAGATAGCGCTTTTGCCCCTCCTCGAAGTAGCAGATGCGCGAGTAGCCAACCTCCTTGAGCAAGGCCACCGCCTCGTCGAAGAATTGACCAACGTTATTGCGGTGATGGGCATCAGAGCCAAGGGTAACGTCAACGCCCAACTGGTGATACAACTCCACAATATCGCGGCGGGGATAGAACTCGTTGCAGATCTTAATCCGCCCGGCTGTATTCATCTCGAATGCCATGTTGTTGGCGAGGATCTTCTCGCCGATAGCCCTATACCTGTCGGTAAAGTCGATGTCGGTAAAGTGCCCGTACTTCTTGGGCAGGTCCAGATGCGCCACTATGTTGTACAGCTTGGTATCCACCATTTCCTCCAGCAGCTCTAGATACTTGGTGTAGGTGGCATCCACGTCTTTACCCTCCCAGTCGGCCGCATTGCTGTCGATGTTCCAGTCGCCGATGTAGTGCACGGAGCCAATGATGTAGTCCCAATGATTCTCCTCCTTCAGCCGCAGCACACGATTCTCACATCCCCTAACGTAGTCCACCTCCATTCCAAAAAGAATTTTGGCTGATGTGGTATTCGCCTTCAGGTTGGCAAAAGTGGAGCGCATCTCCTCGAATTGATCGAGGCGGGTAGTCCACGGATTATCGTGAAAGCAGAGGTGGTCGGCAATGCCGTATATGCCGATCCCTTTCGCGATGGCAGCCTCAACCATCTCGGCGTGAGTGCTACGGCCGTCGGAGAAGATAGTGTGCGAGTGAAGATCTACCAGCATATTCGTACTTTTTTTATGATGCAACCTGCCAGAGTCATCTCCGGTAGGCTGCAAGCATTATGCGCATACCTAAATCCGAAGAGAGTCCAGCTTACAAAAAAGGCAGCCGTTGAAGGCTGCCTTTTGCAAATGTATTCTTTCGATTAACCCTTAACGCGCTCTACGTAGCTGCGGGTGCGGGTGTCAATCTTAATCTTTTCGTCTTGGTTGATGAAGAGAGGAACGCGGATTTCTGCGCCTGTTTCGAGGGTTGCAGGCTTAAGTGCGTTCGATGATGCGGTGTCGCCCTTCAAACCAGGTTCGGTGTAGGTTACCACAAGCTCAACGAATGGAGGAAGTTCACAGGTAAGCACCTCTTCCTTATCGGCATGAACCATCATCTCCACATACTGACCTTCCTTCATCAGGTCGGCGTTCTCCACGATATCCTTCTCGAGGGTAATCTGCTCGAAAGTTTCGTTGTGCATGAAGTTGAATCCAACCTCATCAGCGTAAAGAAACTGGTATGGGCGACGCTCAACACGGATGATGTCGATCTTAACGCCAGCGTTAAAGGTGTTTTCAACAACACGACCGTTCTCTAGGTTTCTAAGCTTAGTTCTAACAAAAGCAGGACCTTTACCTGGTTTTACGTGCTGAAATTCTACTACGGAAAATGGCTTGCCGTTAAACTCGATGCATAGTCCGTTTTTGATATCTGCTGTAGTTGCCATAAATGGGTTTACTATTTTATTTGGTTGCAAATATAAGCCATTGATTCTAAAAAATATCGCTCTTTGCTATAGCCCAAGCGAATTTTTTTTAGATTTTGTTACCACAAAGTCTTTTAGGTAAAATGGTTCGAAGTAGGCGACGTCTACAAAGTTGCCGCTATCGAACAGCTGATGGGCAATGGGAACCATATTAGCAGCCGTATGGGCAACATCTATAAATTTTGCATTAGGTTGGTTGATGACCTCTGCGCATTTCTGGGCACCATTGCCAAAGAAGTAAACGATGTTGCTTGCCAGATCATTTCTGAACGAACTCTCGTCGATGATTGCTGCCTCTACAGCTGTTTTGGGACTACCGTCGCCATTGTAAAGTGCCGTATACACCTCCATCCGGCGGGCATCTATCATTGGGCAGAAAAGTATATTCCCGTTACCTTCAACTTGCCTTAAGGCACCATGAGTCAACGCCTGAAGGCTGCTAACGGCAATCATGGGGATCTTTGCTCCGAAACATATTCCTTTTGCGGTAGATACGCCAATCCGAAGTCCGGTGTAAGATCCAGGACCTTCGCTTACGGCAACTGCCGAAAGATCTTTCGTTGTAAGGTTGTTCTTTTTTAGAAGTTCGTCGATGAATACGGCGAGCTGACGAGCGTGCGCTTGAGGTTCTGCGCTTTCGCGGATGTCGACGATCTGGGAGTTGTTAGAAAGGGAAACGGAGCAAACCTCCGTTCCCGTTTCTATACATAGTATAATGCTCATGGTATTGTTCAGTATCTTCGAGCGCCTTTCGGTGCGCTTTCGGCTGCGAAGATACTTAAAACTTGATGGCTATTCAAACACCTTATCTGGCGGCACTACTTCCACCTTGGTACCATCTTTCAGCTTGCGCGATATGGCGCTAAATGGGGCAACGACTACCTCGTCCTTCTTGGTTAGCCCGCTTAGAATTTGGATGTAGGTGTTGTCCTGAATTCCAGTTTTCACCTTTACCCGTTTTACGTTCTTCTCTTTTGAATTGTACACATAAACAACCTCTTCTCCACCGGCACGGTCTAGTACGCTATCGTCATCAATAGGCTTCACCTCTTCGTCGGCTTTCTCCTCGCTTTTCTTAGCCTTATTCGCTTTTGCAATCTTTTTGGTGGTGTCGATGTAGTTGGTTACAGCTTGAATTGGTATGGTAAGCGCCTTGTTAATGCTGTTTGTTTGAATCTCTACCGATGCCGACATGCCGGGACGGAATGGGCTTGCCATCCCGGGCTTGATGATGCTCTTGTAGGAATCTTCGAGCAGTAGCACGCGCACCTCGAAGTTGATAACTTGGTCGGTGCTGGTTGCCGATGAGGTTGCCGAGTTGGCAATCTGCGTTACAATACCCTTAAACTTATGCCCTAGGTAGGCATCAACCTCAACAAGGGCTGTATCGTTGAGCTTAACCTTCACAATATCGTTCTCGTTAACATCGGCGTACACCTCCATCTGATTAAGGTTGGCAATGCGCATAACTTCGGTTCCTGCCATCTGCATGGTTCCAACAACGCGCTCGCCAAGCTCTACGTTCAACTTCGAAACAATGCCATCCATAGGGGCGTAAACCGTAGTCTTCGATAGGCTTTCATTGGTCTCCTTCAGCGAAGCTTGAGCGCTTTGGTAGTCGTACTGTGCAGCCTGTAGGCTATTCTTAGATGAGTTGTAAGAAGCTTCAAAAGCTTCGAACTCTGCCTTCGAGATTACCTTTTGGTCGTACAGCGTTTTATTTCTGCGGTATGCCTGCTCATCCTTTTGTAGCTGCACTTGCGCCTGGCTGATGCGGGTTTTGGAGGAGTTTAATGCGGCATTTGCCCTGTCGCGTTGCGAGAGGTACACATCGGGCTTTACCTTAAAGAGCAGGTCTCCACGCTTCACGCGCTGTCCTTCCTTTACGGGCAACTCAACAATTTCGCCCGACACATCAGAGCTGATCTTAACTTCGGTAACAGGCTGTATCTTGCCGTTTGCCGAAACGTACTCCACAATGCGGCGATCGGAGGGCTTCTCTACGGCAACCTTTTGCAGCTCACTTTTGCCAAACCATCCAGCTCTTTTACCGACTATAAGGAAAACAATTAGGACAACAACCCCAATTATGATGTATCTGGTTAGCTTTTTCTTCTTCATAGCTTATAGTTTTATGGGTACTCCTTTGTAGAAATCGAGGATTTTGGTTTTGAAGATGAACTGGTACTTTGCCTGCAAGAGCTCCGATTCCGATTTCGACAGATTGTTTTTTGCCGTGTTGTAGTCGAGCGAGTTGGCAGCACCTACGTTGAACTTCTTATCGATGTTATTGAACGATTCGGCTAGTGCTTCACTAGCTTTTTGGGTGGCGGCATACTTCTTTAGCGCGCCAACAGCATCGGCATGTGCCTGGGAGATCTCCTTGTAGAGCGTGTTCTTTCGCTGTTGAAGATCGAGCTGGGCTAAGCTGTAGCCTATACGGGCATTGCTAATGGAAAACTTCGTACGCATGCTGTTGAATATGGGGATTCGAAGGCTTAAGTTGATATTGGTGCTCTGATTCTTGTTCAGCTGATCAGAAATGGACTGTTTGCCAACGATGGGTGCCCCTGTTATGGGATCTTGCCCGAGAACTGTATTCTTCGGTGAAAAATAGTTCGATCCGTACTGGGCCGATAGAATAAAGCTGGGATAGTAGGCGCTTCGTGCAATCATTATTCCCTTTTCGGCACTTTGAAGCTTTACCTCGGATGATTTAATCTGGGGTAAATTCTGCGAAATTTCGAAGAGCTGGTTAGGATTACTTAGCACATACTGATCATTTACATTCATCTTGGTAGGATGCTCAACCTTAAATGGAGTATCGGCAGAAAGTTCGAGCAGCTGCTTAAGCGTAAGGTATGCAATGACCAGCTGATTTTGAGCATTAACAAGTGTAACCTCCTCCTGGGCTTGCTGCGAACGAATATCAAGCAGGCTACTCTGCGATAGGTTGCCCGCATCTACCAGCTTTTGGGTCCGTTCAACTTGCATTTTGGTGAGTTCTACCTGCTTTTCGGAGTTGGAGACGACCTCCTCGCTAAAGAGAACCTGAAGGTAGGCTGCCGCAATGTTGAGCGATATATCGTTTTTGGTTCGTTCAACTTCAAGAAGGGAAGACTGCAGATCCAGCTTGTTCTTCGAGATGGTGTTTCTTGTATTAAAACCTCCAAATAGGGTAACCTGGCTACCAAAACCAAGGCTTCCACTCCAGGCTGTTTTGTCGATATAGGTGTAGTTGGTGTTGTCAAGCGATCGTCCAAAGCTAACCGATTGGCTCCCGTTTGCCGAAAGCGTAGGTGTTTGGCTCCATTGAGCCTGCTTAACCGCATTCTCGGAGATGGCAACGTTAAGCTCCTGCTGCTTTATGGTGATGTTGTTGCTAATGGCATACTGGATGCACCGTTCTAGCCCCCAAGGTTCCTGGGCTTGTGCACCTACGGAGCCGATGAGTAGAAGTGTGAGTATGCTAAAGGGTCTTAGCTTCATAGATATATTTGATGTAGTTTGTTTTATGAGCATTCCTACGCAAGTTAGCTAAAAGTAGGAATTGGTTTGGCAAAACCTACAAATAAATGTAGATGTTCGCGTAAAACAACAGCCAGCACATCTTGTATGAACAGATTGGGCTGGCTGTTTTGCTATAGTACGAAAGGATTTCTAACTCCGTTTTACGATGGCTACTATTCCATCCATCTTTAGAATGGTAACCAGCGTATCCTTTTCAATAGGTTTCCCATCGATGCTTACGGCATCCCACTCGGTTCCACGGTAGAAAATCTTACCTCGACCGTTTTCGGGAATGTCATGGATCAGGTTAACCTTATCGCCAACAAACTCGGTGTAATCCATGCCTCCTTTGGCTTGCGAGAACTTTCGTTTGAGCAGCTTGCGGAGAAAAATCAGAAAGAGCACCGAACTTACGCTAAAGGTTACAATCTGCAGCGCGATAGTTGGAAGTACGCCCAAATAGGTGAGCAGAGCGGTTAGCAGAGCGCCCATCGCAATAAAGAACGCGAAGAACGATAGGCTGAACATCTCTATCACCAGCATTATAAAGCCGATGATAAGCCAAAGTTGGGAATCGCTTATTGCCTCCATAACTTCTACTTGACAGGTGTTGGATTACTTGGCGCTTGAGGGTACTGCTGCTTCACAACGGTAAGGGCGCTGGATACGATAGATGCCATATCGCCGAAGTTGGCAGGAAGAATAAGGGTATTGTTTGTTTTAGCAAGCTTGCCAAACTGCTCAACCAGCTGCTCGGCAACGCGGAGCTGAATGGCCTCGAATCCTCCTTCGTTCTTGATAGATGATGCCACCGCTTTAATACCATCGGCAGTAGCCACCGCTACGGCACGAATTGCTTCGGCTTGTCCTTCGGCTGTATTGATCTGCTGTAGTTTAACACCTTCCGATTCGAGAACTACCTTCTGCTTTTGACCTTCAGCAATGTTGATAGCCGATTGCTTTTCTCCTTCCGACTGAAGGATGCGGGCACGCTTTTCGCGTTCGGCCTGCATCTGCTTCTCCATGGCATGAAGAACCGATTGTGGAGGGGTGATATTCTTAATTTCGTAGCGAAGCACCTTTACACCCCAGTGCTGCGATGCCTCATCGATAGCCTCAACAACCGCGCGGTTGATGGTGGTACGCTCTTCGAAGGTGCGGTCGAGCTCGATCTTACCCATCTCGCTACGCATGGTAGTTTGCGAGAGCTGGCTTACGGCGAATACGTAATTGCTGATTCCGTAGGCCGCTTTTTGCGCATCAATTACCTGAAGAAATACCACACCATCGACAATAACCTGTACGTTATCGCGGGTGATACACACCTGCTCGGGGATATCAAAGGCTTGCTCCTTTAGGCTGTACTTATAGGCAACCTTGTCGAAGAAGGGGATTACGAAGTTGATACCCGGCTTAAGAACTTCATGGAACTTCCCGAAACGCTCGATGATGTATGCCGATTGTTGAGGAACAACCTTTATCGTCATCAAAACTAGAAGTAGCGCGAATGCTACAAGGGCAATTAATGCCCCAGAACCCATACCAATCATAATTTTCTACATTAATGAATAATAAACAATAGGACTTATTTAGGCTCTAAATTTAGTATTTAAGTTGATATGGCAGATATCCTCTGTTAATATTCTTTTCAATTAATAAAACTACAGCATTACATGGGGCTTTCGCTCCGTTGATACCTCTTTGCTACTGCTCACCTCATGTACAAAGCCTTCGTCGGAGTTCGGTTGGAGGCATTGTACCATGTGCAAGGGCTTAAACCGAACTCCGTTGGCCGTTTTGTACATGCTACAAGACCCTCGGTCTATGCTTCTAGCACGTTGTGCAGGACGGTTGGCATTCGGAAGTAAAACTTTGGGGATTCTATCAGAACTACTGCTTGAACTTGTAATCGCGATGCCGCTACCGAACCCGGACATCTATGTAGCTCGTATTTCGGCATGGATTTTTGCCATCGAATAGAATGCTATCAACAAAGTCCAAGCATTTGGCGACGTTGCTCTTCGATTTAATGGCGCCATCGCCGTGCGATGCACCTTTATATAGAACCAGTTTGGCTGTTTCTTTACCGGTTACTTCGTTAACCCGCTTCTGCATATTTACCGATTGCTGGTAGGGTACTATCTGATCATTGGTGCCATGCACTAAAAGGATGGGCGGGAAACGAGGTGTTACCAGCTGGATGGGGCTGGCATCATGCGTTCTTGCCTTGTTTGCATGGACATCGAAGCCCATGATCTTGTTAGCTGGGATGGTTCCTTGATCGCCTAACGCGCTTACATCAGCAATTCCATACCACGATACCACACCTTGTACCGCACTCGATGCATCCCTATTTCCCATCGACAAATCTTCGAAAGCGGGCAGGTTGTTGGTTGCTGCCAGCATCTCGACAATATGACCGCCGGCAGATGCTCCCCACGCTACAAGCTTTCTAGTGTCGAGGTGATACTTACCTGCATTGGCACGGATAAAGCGGATGGCTGCTTTTGCATCGTACAGCGGCTTGGGCCACTTTACCTCATCCGATAGGCGGTAGTTTACTGATACAACTGCATAGCCCTGTGTGGTGGCCTGAAAAATGGATGCTATTGTTTCGGATTGCTTATCGCCGCTCATCCATCCACCGCCGTGGAACAGAATAATGGTTTTGTAAGGTGGGTTGCCCATACTGGGATAGGCTATATCGAGCGTTTGACGGGAGTTCCTATTTCCTGTATAAAGAATATTGAGCGCTGTTTTTGAGAACTGCGACATGTCGACATTACGTTCTTTACTGGAGGTGCTATTTAAAGAAGATTCCCCTAAGGTTGCCTTTTCGATTCTCGAAGAATCGGATACTCTTGGTTTACCTGAATCTCGACATGCATAAAGTGCTGCTGCTAGCATTACAAATAGTACAGCCTGCTTAACGGTAGTCTTGGTTTTCATAACCGAACTGATTAGGTTTAGCATTTTCGCCCAAGACTTATTTACGTTACCTAACCTTCCAAAGTTCTTTGAAGGCTACAAGTTTAATGTTAGGTAAGTGAAACCGTCATAAATACTATGTTCTTAGGTTAGGGCTCGGCATCCCGTATAACAGATCATTCTGCATTCACTTTCTTAGTGCTGCGGAACGGATACTCAGGGTTACACGAAAGGTTTTGCTGTGCCGGAGTGCTTCTGCTGCCGTATTGTGCTGCTCTATGTTCTTCCCCCATCTATTAGGGAACACAGATGCATGTCAACATAACGATGTAACCATCTTTTCAAGCTATTTATTACTTCCAGGAGGAAGTTGGACAGAGTAACGGCTTACCTACAGAATTAGATGACCAACCGTTGCTCCTACTTCCTCAATCAGTTCCTGAGTATTGAGGTACAGCTGCAATCCTCGCTTCCCTGCGCTCACATATATCCGATCGAAATCGTTACAGGTTTCGTGAATGTAGGTGGGGAAATGCTTTTTCATGCCTATGGGCGAGCATGCTCCACGAATGTATCCGGTTGTTGGGAGAAGCTCCTTCATTGGGATCATCTCGCACTTCTTATTCCCCGAAATCTTTGCGGCCTTCTTCAGGTCGAGCTCTTCGGCTCCGGGAATCACGCAAACGAAGTAGCCCGACTTATCGCCTTTCAGCACCAATGTCTTAAAGACTCGCTCAACCGGCTCTTTCAGCTGCTCGGCAACGTGAATGGCGCTTAGATCGCTTTCGTCAACCTCGTAGGGGATTAGCTCGTAGCGGATCTTTGCCTTGTCGAGTAGCCTTGCCGCGTTTGTTTTATCAATAGCCATGGTGCTGATTTAATTTTCGGCAAAAATAGGAGTAATTGTACTTAAGCGTTACCTACTGGTACATTATATATATAGGTTTTGGCTTTAGCTTCATCAGCTCCGGAGGGGTTAGCAGGCGGTGGGGCGCCTTCTTCAAGTCGTTTTTGTAGAAAAGCTTGAATCCGGCAAACTGTACGGGCTCCTTGTACACATACTGCTTGTAGGTATTCTTCTTTAGCACGGGTTCTCCCCAGCCATCCATGTTCATTACGACTTGCACCTCGGGCCGCAGTTTGATGTCGCGGTATCTTCGGACCATTCCTTGGGTAAACCGATGGACAACCAGAATCTTTGGAGGGATGTTGTTCGCCTTTACCAGCTTGGCCAGGTACTCCGAGCAGAAGTTAACGTCATCGGCATCCATGGTGCCTATCTTATGGCCGGGGATGCTACCCGTTTTCATCGAGAATTCGGGATCGATGCCTAGGTGAACGTGCGGCATCTTCAGGTATTTCTCCAGCAGGGGAACTTCCTCCTGAACGCTACTCTTCCCGACCTGTATGTCTAGGAATACGATGGCATTCCCCATCTTGGCGATGGCCAATGCCGAATCGATCTGCCTGCGGGGCATGCGCATACGGTATTTGCCATCTTTCTGAGGAATTCCCTGGGCCACGACCGCGATATAGTGGATGGCGGGCTGCACGGGAGTGGTGGGGTCGGCCTCTTCCCAGGCTTTGACCTCGATATTTAGCCTTCGCCAGAGTTCCTTGGGGGGATACTCGCCGAGAATGCCCATTCGCTTGGAGTAGATGTTGCCGTAGTAGGCAATAATTCGCTTATGGGGAAGGATTGCCCCCTTTAGTGGGGCAGGATTATTCTTAATGGGCCAAAAACCTAGCGTGTCGCCATTGGCAAGGGCCGTTAGCTTTTCGGTATCCGAAGGTGTGCTGGCTGGAGCCGTACTTGCGGCCTGCTTATCCGTCGATGATGCCTGAGGTTTGCTCTTTTCAGAGCTAGATTCGCTCTTTTGAACGCATCCGTAGGTTGCAGCAGTAAGCGCAAGCGCTAAAATAGTAATGTGTCTGTTACTCATAAGATGAATTTAGAGAGACTGTAACGAAGGAGCTCTACGCTTTTATTGAGGCTGCCTTGCTTGTGTTGGTACTAGTTTGTTTGTTTGAATGTTTGGCGCATTTGCCGGAGCAAACGCTGAGGCGAACACTCGGGAGCAATAATCCTCCGTACGGATTGTAGCGGCAGTAGGGTGTCGCGCTTTGATATTAGCGTAAAAGAGAGCTTGAAGTAGCGGCTTAGCACCTCTGCGCTATGATGGTTATACACTCCGTTGGGGTAGGCCCAGTACTCTACCGGAATACCGGCTACCTTTTCGAGCACATCTTTTGGTTTCGCGACCTGCTTTTGCCAGTCGGACTCCTCCTTGTACTTGGTTGCCATCGTATGATCCCAGCTGTGCAGCCCTATGGTGTGCCCGCGCTTTGCGAGCTGCGCTATCTGAGCCTTTGTCATGTAGTTCTTCTTGTTGTAGGTGATGGTCATGATAAAGAAGACGCCCCTAAACCCGTACCTCTCCAGTATGGGAGCGGCAACGGCAGTGTGCTCCTCCCTCGAATCATCAAAGGTTATCATAACCGGCTTCTGGGGGAGCGGACTGTTGTACACCAGGTAGGCGTACAGCTGTGCGGGCGATATGGAGTGATATCCGCTATCGGCAAGGGCCTTTACGTGCGCCTCGAAAGTGGCTACGGCAACGGTATAGTCTCCTTTACGGTTGTCGGCAATTCGATGGTAGCAGAGGACGGGCACCTCGGGCTTGGAAAGGATCTGTGCAGCGCTGTTTTTGTGCTGATTGGTAGCAGAACTCTTATGAGATGTAGCGGCGGCGGTGCTTCGGCCTGCGGCTACGGCTTGCTGCTGTCGGTGCGCATCGCAGCCGATGCAGCATGCAGCTATTCCTAGCAGTACTACTCCTATGGTTGTAAGGCGTACGTTCATTTCTATTCCCTTTATGGTTAAGCAAAAGGCGCTATGCCCCTTGCGTTGTGGTAATTGTTCCATCATATCCAACAGCAGCTCTAGGGCGGGTGAATGCTACTAGGCTTCGGCAATGTTCCCCCTAAAATTGCCTGCTGCAAGATAATCTTTTCGTTTAATCAAAAAAGTAGGGTTGGCTGTTAAACTAGGAATTTGCAGTATAGCATAACCTTTTTCGAACAGCCCCCGCTCTGCAATGGCTTTCCCCTGCTCTACAATGGCTTTCCCTTCTTCTGTAATGTCTTTCCCCTCTTCTGTAATGCCTTCCCCCGCTCTGCAATGGGTTTCCCCAGCTCTGTAACGGCTTCCCCCTGTTCTGCAATGGCTTCCCCCTGTTCTGCAATGGGTTCCCCCTCCTCTGTAACGGCTTCCCCCTGCTCTGCAACGGCTTTCCCTACTTCTGCAATGGGTTTCCCCCGCTCTGCAACGGCTTCCCCCTGTTCTGTAACGGCTTTCCCCCGTTCTGCAACGCCTTTCCCCTCTTCTGCAACGCCTTTCCCCCGCTCTGCAATGCCTTTCCCCTATTCGGCAACGGCTTTTTCCAACCTTTCGTGGTGTTAATTCAATGTATATAAAAATAATTAGCAAATATTTTGCAAAACACTTGAAAATACGCTTGCAATTCCCGAACTTTACTTTCGAGAGTAAAATTTATTAGGCAACAATTAAGTATTAAGCAAAAGTAGGACAAATGAAAACAGCTTATTTACCATTTTCGCGCATGTACCTGCAGGTGCATTCCTTTTTGAACAACAGTAGCACACTAATGGACTTTCCGATTATGAAAACGATGGTCCCAAAGATGGAGGTGCACGGATCTACCCTCGAAAAGCTGGTGGGTGTTGTGACCTTCTCGGCAGCCGACGATCCTCAGGTGTACATTGATATCGTTAACACAAAGGGGTACCAGCTCGGCAAATGCCTGGAGGACATTGCCACCCAGAAGGGGGACACTGCCATGGTAAAGCGCATACATCTCTCCTACTCCGACTTAATCCGGAAGAGTACCTCCAATAAGATACAAAGTGCAAGCAGCATCCTCAACGAGGCGAAGGCTTGCCTTACCGATTTGGCCAACTACAAGGTGGATAAGGCCGATGTTGACAGCTTTGAGGCTGCCATCGTGAAGCTGGTAGAGATAAACACCAACAACGCCAAGCAGGCCGCAGAGCGCCGCATCAAGCAGCTGCAGGCGGCCGATGCCGTAAAGGTGTGCAAGGAGGATCTCCAGCGATGCGACAGCTTTATCGAAACGGTAAGGCTGAAGCACCCGGATATCTACAAGGCCTACTACGAGCAGCGCAAGGAAAAGGATAACCCCGCCATCTACTCGCGCATTCGGGTTGTAGATGCCGATACAAAGCAGCCTGTGCTAAACGCCCTGGTTACGGTAATCTCTACCACCCGAACAAAGAACGGCGAGCGGCTGGTGGTGCTCAAGCGCCGCACCGGGAAAACCGGCGAGCTGCGCATTAGCAACGCCGAGAAGGATATATTTATGGTTACCGCCGAAAAGCTGGGCTGCACGGAGAACAGCAGCAAGCTGGTAATTGCCGATAGCCGCCCGGTTGTGCTGGAGATTTCGCTGAAGAAGCTAAATATCAACTAGAACTCTTTGGTTAGGTTTTTTGTGGTTAATAGGGCTTGGTTAATGGTTGCCGCTTACCCCTTCGGGGGTGGCGGCTTTTTTTATCCGTAAGCAATATTTTTTACCAAATATTAAAATAAATGGGTTTGGGAGTATTACGGTACTAAAAAAATAGTACATTGCCCAATATCTTATAATCGTAGACCTTTAGAATCTTATTTGCTGTTACTCGTTTTTCGCTTGCTGCCCGTTCGGGGCGAAGGTTTACAGGTTGTAGGGTAGAAAGTTAATAACAGGAGACGCCTGCTATACTCCGTATTAGCATAAGGTCTATTGTTCAACAGTAATACCTATATCCCATGAAAAGACTAGCCATTCTGTTTTTGCTAATTGTCACCTTGGGCGCATTCGCCCAAACCGACACCAAGAAGCTCACCCTCGTAAAGGCGCAGTGGCCCATAAAGGGGGCGAATCCCGGCGAGGGCATCATTGGTAAGCCGGGGCAGTACATTAAGGGCGAAAGCAACTACGACAATCTCTTTATCGAGGCCAAGGAGGGCGACGCCGTGGTGGCTCCCGAAGGTGGAACCATAATGAACATTTCCTACATCTATCGAGAATCGTTGACCTATATGACGGGCACTAAGGTTGCGCTCGATAGCGGGACTGCCGCTGAGGATAAGCAGGCAAGGGAAGCCGTTGCGGCTAATCTGAAGAAGCATAACCGATCGCTTAAGGGCGATGTTGCCAAGTTTGTATCCCAGAGCATCGGAATTAGAACCGCATCGGGTGCGATTTACTGGATATCGGGGCTCCATCCCACAAAGCTATTCAAAACTGGCGATAAGGTATCGAAGGGCGACCAGATTGGCAGCGTTGGCTACGCCTACTCGGCCTTCGACAAGCCGCACATCAGCATCTCGCGCTCCATCGACTCGAAGCCGGCCGACCCCATGGGCGTTTTTGGCATTCCTACCTCGTTTGTAAAGGCAAAGCCAAAGACGTTCGACTTTTTGACCTACAGGCATCCGGTTGACTCGCTCAAGAAGGACTTCAGCATCTTCCGGAAATCCTTGGAGCAGGTGCATCCAGGGCTTTACGACTACACCTCGAAGGCGCAGATGGATAGCCTCTTCAATTCCATCGCCTCGAAGCTGAACACCCCCATGACTAGTAGAGATTTTATGATGCTCCTGAAGGAGATAACCGCAAAAATCAGGGATAGCCATACCTTCATTAGCGGAATAAATCCTCAGAGCATAAAGTTCTTACCTCCTGTTATGCTTGCCTACGACGGTAAAGGGATTGTGGTTACCGGTTCATCCGTAGCAGACAGGTGTAAAGTCGGCGAAAGAATAGCTGAGGTCAATGGCATTAGCTCGGCAACGCTGATTGAGCAAATGAAAAAGTCTGTAACAGGTGACGAGGGCTATAATACCCTACACACAGAACGATACCTGATGGAATACCTAACGCAACGGCTTTTTATAATGGGGCTATACGAAAAGGGAGGCTTCTTAAACCTAAAAACCGAGAGCGGGAAGCTCCTTGCCATACCATGCAAGGGGGTGAAGAAGACTTCTCGGGTAAAGATGAATAGCTGGGCTCCCGATTCGGTAGGCTTTACAGCTAGGATCATTAAACCCAACCTAGCCTGCCTTGATATCAACACCTTCCAGCTAAATCAGGTGGAGGAGGATTCCATTGCCAGCTTTGTAGCACGAATCGAGCGGCTTGGCGTAAAGAATCTTATTGTTGATGTCAGGGATAATGGGGGCGGAGAGATAAACGTTGGAACAAAAATCATCTCCTACTTCATTGATAAGCCTCTGAATACCTTTAGCTATCGAATGGTGAAGAGCAACACCACCTATCCCATACTTAAGTACTCGGATAGCTGGTTGGGAAGCCAAGTGATATTCCCCGAGTTTAAGGCGGTAGCGGGTAAGGACGGCTTCTACAGCTATGGAGAGGACTCTACCTACGTGCGCACGATTGTTCCCAACGAGAAGATTCACTTTAGCGGTCGCATATTTCTTTTAGCCAACGAGTACTCCCGTTCCATGGCCTCCGATTTTGCAAGCGCCCTTGTGGGGCAGGCTAGCTGTACGATTGTTGGCCGCGAAACCGGCAGCAGCTACTACCAGATGAACGCCGAGAAGTTTGCCGACATGCTGCTATTCACAACCAACATAAAGCTGCACATCCCCATGGTAAAATGCGTATTCCGCGATACCCCCAACCCACGAATCCCCTACGGCCACGGCGTAATCCCCGACTACAACGTTCCCCTCACCCTCAACGAGCTAACCCAGCCCAAGGATGTAATCCTCGACAGGGCAATGGAGGTAATTGAGGGAAAGGCGACAGCAAAGGAGTAGCTGGTTGCTGATATATTCCCCATTTTCGAGGACACCCCTATATAGAACGAACGAGGCTACCCATCAGGATAGCCTCGTTTATGTTTGTACAATAACTTTCTTATGTGTTTTGAAGAGGAATAGCCTCTTCTCCCTCTCCCTTCCTCCGCGTAAAGTAGGTAAACACCCCGGCAATGGCCACAACCATCAGGATGGTGCACACAATGGAGCCCTCGAAACCGAATTTCCCGCCCGTTATGGTCGCATCCCCCAGCGACGACATCTTTAGCAGGCTGCTGGTATGGGTTCCGCTCACCGAGTAGCCCAGCACAGGACCCTGGATGAAGTTCCAGAACAGGTGAAGGCTGATGGAGAACCAAAGGTTGCGCGTAAAGATGTAGGCCGAGCCCAGAAGTATCCCTGCAAGGATAAGGTTTACCAGCGGAAGCAGATCCATTCCGTTGTTCATGATGTGCAGCACCCCAAATATGGAGGCGCTGATGGCTAGCGCCACATACTTGTTCATCCGCGTCAGCAGGTTGTTGAGGATGTACCCGCGAATGAGCATCTCCTCGTTAACAGCAACCACTACGAATAGCGCAAAGCTTACCAAAAAGCTTGCCGCATCGAACTGAAAGCCCGTAAAGCGGATTTGTCCCATCAGGTAGAGGAGCGTAGTGCCAATGCCAAACAAAAGTATGGCGCCTACAAGTCCAGCGAGGATGTCTTTCCCCCTGCCAGCAATCGAAAAGCCGAGCGAAACAAAGGTTTTCCTATCCATGTACCGGCGGAATAGCAGCGTGATAAGCAGCGTACCCGTTAATCCAAAGAGTTCGACTCCCAGAAACTGTGCTGTGCTAAGGTTGCTGAAGCTTTCGAGGTCGGATATCGAGCATCCTACGGCAAGCATCCCTACTAGCTGGAGTGTTATCGTAGAAGCGATAAATGCAATAATGTACAGCACCACCCTTGCCCATAAAGGGAGAGATGCTTTTCTTTCTTTCTCAAGTTTTTCCATAGATGTATATTGGTTTACTGATAATATTCAGCCGATAGGTTGTAAAGACGGGTTTAAGGTAGCAAATAATGTTAAATAGCGAAGGTTTATCCTGTATTTCATCGAGAATTTCTCGCTTACGCAAGCTTTCAAAACAAAGAGACGCACATAGTGCGTCTCCTCGAATGTAAAATGAATGGATAAAAAGCAAAAATATCTGCATTGCGCCCCACGGTAACAACCGTACCAGCGAGGTTTTTACGGATTATCGGGCAGCCGCTGTTGTGTCCTAATCTCCGAGGGTTACGAAACTCGTGAATTGCTGTTGGGGAGCCTAGTTTACCTTCACGAACTCAACCCTGCGGTTCTGCGCCTTACCTTCGGGTGTGTCGTTGTCGGTAATTGGTTTGCTCTCGCCCCAACCTTTTGAGGTTAGGCGATTGGCAGAAATCCCCTGGCTTACTAACTCGTTGCGAACTGCTGCAGCACGTTTCTCCGATAAGGTTTTGTTGGCTACATCGGCACCATCGCTGTCGGTATGCCCTTCGACGCAGAATTTAAGCTCGGGATGATCGTTCATCAGCTTCACCACGTAGCTAATGGTGCCCATACTCTCGGGTTTGATGGTGGCTTGGTTGACATCAAACTTGATTCCCGTGGTTACGAATTTGCCATCGGTTAATATCTTGTCGTAAAGAGGTACTGCTCCTTTCGCAATTCTAATATTCTTGATGTAGCCATTCATGTCGCCGCTTGGATTGTGAAATCCAATGGTAAATCCAACGGGGTTAAACTCAATGTTGGGGATGTTAATCACGCGAGCATCATCAATATAGGCCTTTAATGCTCTTTTGTTGAAAGAGATGGCAATATGCCTCCAACTGGGTATCGATTTTGTATCAGCGTTGGAGAAACCGGGATAGAAGCCTTTGGTTATGTTTTTACCATCGGCGGCATTTTGGTAAAAGCGCAGGTACTCCCTACCGTTGATGTTGTTGCTCTTATCCAGATTCTTCTGATTTTTTGCATCAAGTAGGAATATGCGGTAGGCGTTATTATACTTATCGTAGTAGGCGTCGAATTCGATGGTAAATGCCTCTGGAAGGTAATCCTCCTTGCTGTTCTTTAGGAGGGGAACAATGCCATCGTAGGCGTTGGTGTTGCACTTCCTAAACATGATTACGTTTTCGCCATTGAGGTTGGCGTTCTCCACGATGCCCTGCACTAAATCCCACTTACTTGGGAATTCCCCATTCTGCTCACCCTGCAGGTTATCCTCGAATATGATCTCTGCCCCCGGAACGAAGTCGTATTTTGCCCATGTTAGCACAGCCTTAGCCTGTCCTCCGGCAGTATTTGCGCGTTGCGTGGATTTGCCTTGTGGTGCAGCTTGCTTATTGTTGACATTACCGTCACCTTTTACGGTGCTGTCTATGCCTTCCTCCGTTTTGTCGAAGGCTTTATCTATTCCTTTGTTGATTCGTTTATCGGTGCGCTTCTCGGTTTCTTTTTCTACCTTTTTCCCCACCTTTTTTATTGCCTTTTCGAGAAGTTGTGCGCTCGCATTCGTCGAAAATATCGCGAACAATGCGCAGGTAACGAGTAGTGTAGCTAATCTCATAGAACGTGTTTTTGGGAAGTAAAGGAACGTTGACGGTGCTGGCCTACTCTCTTACAACAATTGCAGGGTAGGAATTGTTTTCCAGCGCTGGTTTAGCAAAAAAGCTACTACTAAAAACAATGAACGATAGCATAAGGTAAGGGGATAACGCATCTTCAATACAAAGGATTCCCAATGCTCAAAAAGGAAACGGCTGCCCGTAAAGCAGCCGTTTCCTTTTTCATCTATTAGTTTGAATCCACCGATTTACCTAAGTTGTCGAGCTTCGAATACAGATGTGATTATGCTATCATCGGTAAGCTGAAGCGCACTAAAACTCTATTTTGTAGCTGATGGATGGCAGCTTAAACACCTTCTGCTCGCGCACAAAGGCTTTCTTCTTGTAGTTGTACTCGTACTTCTCGTTTTGTGGTTCGCCAAGCATGTTGTTCAGCTGCAAGCACCAGATGCTCGAATACTTGGCCCTATTTATACGGTAGGTGAACGAGATATCAACAAACTTGCTAGCCTTATCCTGCTTTTCGAATGCCTTATGCTCGTTATATATCGGACGCATGGCTGCCATAGATGCTGCTTCGTCGAGTGGGCTGTATCGCTCACCTCCCGATACGTTTATTCTGACATTTAAGCCCAGCAAGTTATTCTTGCCCCTGCCGATAAAGAACTCTTTGCCCATCAAAATATTCCCCACAAATCTTTTGTTGTAGCGGGTGTTACGCCAAACGTTATCATCGCCCTTATACTTAGAGTCGAACACCGATGCCGTAATCAGGTAGTAGAAGTTATTCTTTAGGAATCGCTCTAGGGTAATGTCTACCCCAATGTTTTTCCCAACGCTGTTATTGCCCAGCGTCGCCTGGAAGGTTAGATCCTGCCTAAAGTTGACCATGGAGAACGAGCTGTCGGCAATTCCGGGCACGTTGTACAGATACTGGAAGTATGGCTCTACCTTAAGCCGCATAGTCTCGCTAATGCGGTAGTTGTAGGCCAGCACCACATGGTGCGCGTTCGAAAAATCGAGTTTCTTGTTGGGATACAAGGGTTGCCCATTCTTCTGCGACTTAATGAAGTAGATATTCAAATCCTCCAGCTGGCTATGCTTGCCGTAGCCAATGCTAACGGAATGCTTTGGACTAAAGTCCCAGCTTACCGACACCCTCGGATCGATACTATAATGCTGGTTCAAGCCAAAGTATTCGACCATAACTCCTCCGTTGATGCTTAACGCATCGCTGATGCTATATTTCGACTCGCTATAGCCCTGCAAATGGTAGCTCTTGCCCGATTCGTCGGCATAGTTGCGATACGATGCCGGGTCTTCATTCTCCGTACCATTAAGGTTGTAGCTATAGAATAGGGTGTTGACATTAAATCCGGTTCGTGTGCTAAGCCGTGCCCCAAATTTGGTGTTCGCGTACATGTTAAAGCTCACCTTTCCGCTATTATTCTTTATGGCGATGTCGTTCTGCAGGGTAAGCGCATTGTTAAGGCGCTGTTGGGTGAGATCTTTCAAGTCGCATGTTCCTACAATGCTCGTACTAATAAGCGTTTTGGCGCTAATCGCATACTTGTGGTTTACACCAACGGCGCCAAAGGTCTCGTCCCAGTTGTTTTTGTAGCGATCCATATCGGTTTCCCACTTAGTGCTATCCGCTTGTTCCGAGTCGCGAATGTTATCGATACCGCCGAGACCCCAGAGCGAGAAAACACCCGCCTTTGCAGTAGGAAAATTAACCTTAAAGGATAGATCCTGGTATTTGGGAATCTGATCGGTGGGTATTGCGCCTAAATCAGCAAGCAATCCAAAGGTAGAGTAGCGGTAGTTGAACAGGTACGATGCCTTAGCCCCCTTTGCGAGCGGCCCCTCCGAAGAGATGTCAAGGCCTCGGATGCCAATCTGCACCGCGCTTTCGCGTTTCTCGTTATTTCCGGTTCGCAGCTTAATGTCGAATACCCCTCCTAATACGTTGCCATACTCGGCAGGGAAAGCGCCGGTGAGGAAATCGGAGTTGGCAAGCATCTGGCTGCTGATGGTGGTTGCAAATCCACCGCCTGCAACATTCCCACCCGAGAAATGGTTGGGGTTGGGGATGTCTACCCCCTCAATACGCCAAAGAACGGTCTTTGGTGCATTACCTCGAATCACAATGGCGTTATCCTGCATGTTTCCTCCACGAGCTACACCTGCAAAAGCCGACACCAAGCGGGCTGGATCGTCAACACCACCAGCATATCGGCGTGTCTCCTCCACATTAAACGACCGTGCGCTGATGGATGCCATGCTATTAAGGGGTCTATCCTTGTTGCTGTGGGCCTTTACCACCACCTCGTCGAGCTTGTTGACCACCTCCTGCATCTCTACCGTCAGCACGACCTCTTTTCCGCTCCCCACCAGCACTTCGGAGATGGTGATGGTGGAGTATCCCACAAATCGAACCTCTATTTGATGCCTACCAATCGGCACATTGGCAATCCGAAAGCCCCCTTCGGTATCGGTAATCGCTGCAAGCGAGGGGACGGTTCCCACAACCACCACGCTTGCCCCAGGAAGCGGCATCTGCGTTACTTTATCCACAACTTTACCCTTCACCGTTTGTCGGAGATTTTGTGCCTGCGCGGCAACTGCCAGTAGCGTAAAAAGAAGGACTAAAACCTGATGCTGTACTCTCATATCAATTAATTTTTACAGATTATTCGTAAGGCGTTACCTCCTAAAGAAGGTGTACACGATAAAAATCAAAATGAAAATACTTACTAGGTTGATGAGCAGATAAAATACCCGTTCGAGTACTTTACTCCAGAAGCGTTTCGCATCTTTCATTCTGTTTTTTTTGCAAAGAATTGAAAAATGCAGGCGCACATCGCCCAAGCCGATGCGCATGGACAAAGTACAGGTACAAGCGAATAGGATAGGACTGCCAATCGGCAGCCATTCAGTAGATTGTCGGTTTATCGAAGAGTAGACTTTTTCTCCGCCAAATATTGCGATGGGGTAATGCCGGTGTGCTTTTTGAACACTAGATTGAAGGATGACTTGGAGCTGAAGCCCGAATCGAGAGCGATGGCAAGGATGCTTAGGTGCTGGTTGCAGGTGGCAACCGCGCGCTCCTTAAACTCCTCAACCCGGTACTCGTTAATGAAGTCGTAAAAGTTCTTTCCCTCGTACTGGTTGATGATTTGCGAGAGGTGATTCACCGATACGTCGAGCCGAACGGCTAGGACGCTTAGGCTAAGCTTTGATTCGAGGTAGAGCTTATCCGCCTGCATCAGCTCCAGCAACTTTTGGTGGTGCTGCTCGGCGCTTTCAACCTTTAGCCCCGATTTTTTGTACTCGCCGTTGGGGTTGGCTTTGGTATCAGCAATCTGCTCCTCATCATTTATCGTTATGCTGCTGAATATCCCTTCCTGCCTAATGCCAAAGAAGCCCAGTAGGAATATGAAGAGGATTATCTCGGCATAGAGGACCAGATCGACATTAAAGGTGAACGGGTAATCAAATAGGCTTTGCAGGGTGGAGAAGAATGCAACCGTACAAAAGATGAGCGCGACCCCAAGGATGCAGTAGCGTAGCCAGCCCAGGCTAATCTTCTCGTCAAACGAAAAGTTTGCATGGATCAGCTTTTCGACCTTGCCAATCAACCTAAAGGATAGAATGGAATACGTAATGCCGGATACTACGAACGCCACTAAAGCAACAATACTGAAGGTACTATAGGCGTCTAGCTGTCCATGATGTAGCATAATCTTCTGCTCGGCAGTGTAGAAAAAGAAGAAGGGGAACATGTACAGGTAGCAGAGGAGCGCAGGAAGAAAGTGGGCGTAGTCGGTCAAACGGAACTGCTGCTCCTTTCTAAACGCAAATGCTACGTATAGGTAAAGCAAAGGGCCGTGCAACAGGGGTACAGGAAGCGTAGCCCCTACCAAATGCGGATAGCGATCCCAAAAACCAAGCTCATACAGGTAGTAGCTAAAAAGATGAATCCCAATGACGAACATCCAGATGCAAAGAATCTTATCGGATAGGGTTTTGTTCTTCTTTGTAAACAGCAAGAACTGAAGAAAAAAGGCGAGGAATATCCCAATTACAAATAGGTTGTTCATTCTTGGTTAACGTGCTACTATAGGTATATAAAATGTTAGGCCTAGCGGTACTACTGAAGCAACAAATATAGGTGCTTTAGGTAATGCACGAAATACGAGGGGGAAAATCATTACCAATTATTATCGCAGGCCTACCATACCCTACAAAAGTAACCAATTGTGGCTGTTACTCGATACGAAGATTACCGCTACGATGCATTGGTGCAGCGGCAGGGTTGTAGAGCAAAAGGAGTGGATTGAAATTCCCCGCATAGCAATGCGGGGAAGCCACAGGGAATTCGTTTTTAAAAATATAAGCACAAAATTCAGCTAAGTCTTGAATGCTGCTTATGATTTTAGCCGCGAACTTTTATTCTTTTCTATCCTTTTTGTAGGGCAAAAAGGATCAAAAACCCTTGGCACGAATTAACTCGCTCGGTCGCGGAGGAATGGCGCTACCTCAAATGTGGTAATCGCCCTAAGACCGTTACAGCATTGAGGAACATTGTGGAGGCGACCTCACTCAAACAGGGATTCGTGCCAGTCTGGTATGGCTGCGCCATGGTGTCTACGGAAGAAGGTTGTTCAGTGATACTACGTTTGCCTGCCGTTGTTAAGCGAGCTAATATGGGAAACCATTTTATTCTGAGGTTTATAAAGACCTCTTCTAGAACAAGAATCTTAAAAGTGAAATCCCATGAGGGGAAGCCATACGCCATGAGATCTCCCACTCAAAATGTTACATCTAGGGCTTATAGGGCTTGCCAACCACTAGGCGATTGCCCGAAAGATCGACCTCAAACAGATGGGGCACCCGATGGTAGCGACCACCAATATCCTTGTGGCTATGGGCCGACATGAGCAGCTTGCCATCCAACGTGCGGAACAGCATTCCATGTCCAAAATTAGGAGGCGTAATGGGCTCGCTCTCCTGGATCCATTTTCCGCTTAGGGTTCCGTTATCCGAGTAGGCCACTCCCTGCGTGTACACATCGTAAATCCAGCTGGTCCATATCATTCCCAGTCGGCCGGTGGATGTTCTAAACAAAAAGGGGCCATCGGTTACGCGGTTGGGATGGATGCGGCCATCCTTGTCCTTTTCGCGGCTCCATGGCGAATCGCTGGCCCGGAATAGCACTCTGCCGCTGCCTATGCTGCCGCTTAAGTCGGGCTTTAGCTCGATGCTCTCGATGGTTCCATTAAGATTCTGCAGCCACTCGTAGCAGTATACCATGTAGGGCTTGCTGTTGGTATCCATCCAGAAGGTACCGTCGAGGGTAGGCTTATTGGACGGAAGGTAGGTGGAGTCCTTCATCGGAACGTACGGGCCATCGGGCCTATTGCTTACCAGAATGTGCGAGGCGCGGCGTTCTATGGCAATCCCATTAACGGTATCAATCTTTACTGCGGGGTTGGTGAAGGTGGCAAAGTAGTAGTACTTGCCCTTGTAGGGATGAATCTCCGCCGCCCAGATCATCGGAGCTGGCCCCATCCACGATTTGGGATTGGTTTTGGCCACCACGTAGGGGCCATCCCAGTACTTTAGGTTCTTGCTCTTCCAGAGGAGCCCTCCAGTGCCGGTCATGTAGTACATATGCGTCCTGCCATCGGCTAGGATGTAGGGATCGCTTAACCGGATGGAGTCGAGCGGCACATGCTTTTTAATGATTGGGGCTGATTGGGGCTGCGCAGCCGATGCTGCAGCGGATATAGCCAAGCCTAGTACGAATAGCCATTTCATGCTCTAGTGTTTAGCGGCATTATGCCAGTGTATGCTAGCAAACGTACCACTTGCCCGGCATAGCAGCAAGCGCATGATCGTTAAAAATGGCGCTTCGCCCCTGCCCGACCTGCCGATGGGCTGTGCATAGCGCCGAATAGAGGATTGCACCCCTTGCTTGTTCCGAAATCGCCATACCAGCTGATAGTATACATCTTACGAGAGGCCTCCGACATGGACAAGGACAACCGGCAGAGGGTAGGAGGCTCCACTGTCCATTGACAGGTGCCACCATCAACCCTGGTGGTAGGTAAGCTACGGATTCATCTCCGTGTTGTACGCACGGTTGCTACTCGCTTCTCGTTTTTTTGCTTCTAATCTCGCATCCTTAATCCAACGAGACGCATGCAATGCACTGCTGTCCGCTAAAATAATTTAAGGTTTGAATTGCTTACAGGTTGAAAGTTCTCCGATAATTCAGCCTTGGCTAGGAACTCTTTTAGGTTCTCCTTTTCAAAAAGCGAAACGCTCAAGATTCGAAGTAATTCAAATGGCGATGACTTTGACTTCAATTCGACACCGACTAGAGCTACCAAGCAGTAGGCGATAATGCCTACATATATTTGGATTTTTACAGAGTTTTCGGAAGTTCCGTAAAATTGCTTTATCCTTAAATGCTGCTTTATCCATTTGAAGTACATCTCAATTTGCCATCTACACTTGTATAGGTATGCGATTTTATGCGCCTCTAAATCGAGGTTATTCGTAAAGAATTCTAGAGTTGCTTTCTTCTCTTCGTTGTAGTAGTAGATTATTCTCAGAGGTTTTTGATACCGAGCTTTCGCCCAACGATTCGACAATCTTATTTTTAAGTCGCGTAAAATGCCTTTTTCATGGACATCGCAGCTACATTCCTCTATAATTTCGAAGTTCATTTTCTCTTTCCTTCGCACTACAAAAAATGCACCTGCTTCATCGATTTTGTTAAGAGATAACAGTTTGACATAGGCTTTGTCGAAAATGTAAAATGCATCCGGTTCGTATTGAAAGTAGTCCATAACGCTTTGATCCCTGACGTCATGGTCGGTGATTACATTGTAAACCGGAATGCTTGTAAGGATGTCAAACATGGTGTGAACCTTAATTCCTCCTTTCCCATTTTGCACCTTGGACCACGAATACGCTTCCCATTTTAAAGTAACTGTTGTTGAATCCAACGCAAGCACACGATGAGGGATTCCCTCCATGAACAGCCCTTCGATGTTACCCCTTTTATCTTGAGCTATCTTAACAACTCGTTCAGCAAATAGCCGAAATATTTCCACATTTCGCTTCTCATTTGCTTCAGACAGCGTTGTGCGGCAAACGCTTTTGCCAAAGCCTAAACGATAAAACTTTGACCGATGCGCATTAAGCGATCCGATGATGTCGCGTAAACTTTCCCGGGCTGTCAGCTGAGCCCACAGCATAACCAAGAAATGGTTCCAGCAGGTAAACGATTTTATGTACTTGTTGCCATCGTACTTATTGACCAAATATTCGAAGTAGTCCTCAGGCAAGAACTGGCATAATTGCTTAAAAATATAGGTTCCACTATTCATTGCTTACAGTTTGTAGCTTGTCGCAAAAGTAAGCATCTGATATGTTCCGACTTTATCGCAACTGAATTAGCAATTAAACATCAATGTGTTAGTAGGTGTTTTAATAATATTTCCCGGACACTAGTGCATGCAATGCGTCTCTACCCCTAGGAATCTCATCTTTAAAATTTACGCTACTCTATTTCGAAGGATATCCCCCGCCGGCGGGGGGTAGGGGGTGGATTTTTTTAGAAGTGTATAGCAACAATTGGTATCAAGCTTTTACCTCTAACGCCTATTTTCCTCCCCCTTCCCCCTCCAAAGGGGGATACGCTTTGTGCTACGGCTTACTGATTCCTTTACGTCAACCTTAATTATGATCGATGTTTTTTTAAAAGCGATATCCCTGGTCTCTACCCCCATGGGTATCGCTTTTAATAATATAAGCACAAAATTCAGCTAAGCCATGAATGCTGCTTATGATTTTAGCCGCGAGCTTTTATTCTTTTCTGTCCTTTTTGTAGGGCAAAAAGGACCAAAAACCCTTGGCACGAATTAACTCGCTCAGTCGCGGAGGAATGGCGCCACCTCAAATGTGGGAATAGCCCTAAGACCGTTACAGCATTGAGGAACATTGTGGAGGCGACCTCGCTCAAACAGGGATTCGTGCCAGTCTGGAATGGCTACGCCATGGTGTCTACGGAAGAAGGTTGTTCGACAATACGACGTTTGCCTGCCGCTATTAAGCGAGCTAATATGGAAAACCTTTTTATTCTGTGGTTCATAGAGGACTCCTCTAAAACAAGAATCTTAAAGGCGATATCTCTGGTCTCTACCCCTGCAATGCTGATTCGAGCTGGGTAGAAACGCGATGTTCGCGTCTCTGGACAACTTTAAAAATGGATTTTACCCCAAATGCTTGCCAACAAAACCTACAATCATCGCTGGGCAAATCCTAAACGCGAAATCCCTGCTACTCGCTCCAGATGCCGTGCTTAAACAGCTGGAACCATTTCTCGATTTTCGCTTCGTCGTAGAGCTCTATTGCCCTAAATACCTCACGGGAAAACTCTATTGGGAATGATCCGCAGGCGGTGATTACGTTTTTGCCGGTTACCGCGGGCTCGTTTTGGTAGTGCTGTTCGCCACGATAGCTTGGAACTACCGCTTTTAGGTAGCCGAGGTCGTTGCTGGTATGGGCAAGCTCATCGAGCAGCCCCAGCTCTGCCAGCCGTGTTGTTGCGGCACAGATTGCGGCTACGGGTATTCCCCTCTTAAACGCTTCGACGACGAGCTCCGACACCTCTTCATTCTTCCCTTTCTCCCAGGTTGTACCTCCAGGAAGTATGAGCATGGCCAAATCGTGGAGGCCTACGTCGGCAACCGACGCTGATGGCTGTACCAGCATGCCACCCATAGAGGTTACCGGCTTTGCATCCTTCGAGATGTAAACCAGCTCGAATTGCTCGCTTCGGTTAATCTCGGGCGTAAGGTAGGCGATCTCCCAATCGGAGAATCCATCAAATAAAAACACTACAATCTTCTTCATCACTTATTAATTACTTTATCAAATCGGCTATCTAGGCAAACGCTCAGGTCGGTGGTTACCAATTCGCCGTTGTAGAACAGGCTGAATATGGTGGCGGGCGATGGAGCGGCCTGCGCCTGCTCCATGCTGTCGAGCTTGACGATGGTGAGCGGTAGATTCCGCTTCTCGGCGGCCTCTACCAGCGAGGTTCTTACGTGAAACTCGGTAAACGGGCAGCGGTTGGTGTAGTAGGCCACCAGCCCTTCGGTATTGCTGCATCTTCCGCTTCTTGTAGCATCCTTTAGCTGGGGGTTGGGGGCCTCGGGGTTGAGCTTTCGCACCAGCAGGGCAATCCCCGTTGACGTTTTGTCGCAGATCTCGAAGCCCTGCCGTAAAAGCCACTTGGTGTCGCTCATAAACGGCAGCTTGCTGGTGCCTGCTACGGTTACCAGCCCATTCTTTCCCTGCGATTGGGCATCGTCGAGCGCAAGACGTAGCAGCTCCTTGCCGTATCCCCTACCCTTGTACTGCCCCGATACCCAAAAGCACCCTACATGCAGGTATCCGGGGGCATCAACGGGCACCCAGGCCTTTTCAGCCGGACCGTACTCGATAAATACCTTGGCCCGCGCATCTATACGCCGAAAGACGTAGCCGTTGCCGAACTCCTGCTTTAGCCACTCCTGCTTAAGAACGTATCCTTCCCGGCATTTCTTATCGGAAAAGGCGCAGCAGATATGCTCGCTGTCGATATTCGACCGGTCTAGCGCTACTATTCGCTCCATTTTCTTGCGTTGCTTTAATATGCTACCAAAGATATGACATTCGGGATGACAACCCTATGTCAGCAGGGGGTGGAATTTTACTTGTAGTTCGAAAAATTAACCTGTTAGGCAAAGGATTTAGCCCATGGCTGCCAGCAGAAGAGGTGTGCTCGTGCCAATAGCCTACACCAGCACATGCTCAACTCACCCCTAAATCCCCTCTCTTAGCCGAGTGGTTGACTAACCTGCCAATTTAGGTCTCACTTACAGCTACGGCTATTAAAACAACCACTGCTCGGCTAATAGAGGGGACTTCCTGCTCTCCGATTAGGCACTACCCTTTATCCGTGCCACACCCCCCTCTTTGCGAATGGCAAGCATACACCTTTTTCGGATGCTGGTAGCCCAAAGCCATTCGGAGAGAGGGGGATTGGGGGTGAGTCGTAGCTGCGTGGTGATTAGCGGCTGTTTTTTTAACCACAAAGGGCACAAAGGATGGCACTAAGGGCACAAATAAGAAGCCTCCGTGCGCTCTGTTCCTCCGTGTCTCTGTGTTGAAAAAATAGCAGAACCCCTACCTCCCGTCTAAACGGGAGGATAACGTGCTGCTATTATGCCGTTACTCGTTAATAATTAGCGAATGCATCTAAATCTCAATACTTACAATTGCACAGAACCATTATTACTATTCTCAGTGCCCTACGTATCGTCCTATCTCTGTGTTAGAAAAGTAGGAAACCCACCCCTACCCCTCCCGCGGAGGGGATAACGTGCTGCTATTGTGTGTTATCCTGTAATCATTAAATAAATGCCTACAAATCTCAGACCTTACAATTGCACAAGAACATTCTCCAAAACCTCCGTGCCATCTGTACCTCAGTGCCTCAGTGCTGAAACCAGCAAAATAACCTCTACACCTCAGCGCTAGGCACCACAACGAAAAAGGGGAGCCCCCGCTCCCCTTCCCCATATCCCCACGATCAACCTAGGCCTTTGGCTTTTGGTCGTTTTTCTTCTCCTCGCGCTTTTTCTTGAGGGCGGCTTGCCGAACGGCCTCTGCCTTCTCGAATTTGGCGTTATGGATGGCAATTTGTCCATTCAGCTCCACCCACTTGCTACCCTTTTCCTCGCTGGCACGTATCCCTATAAAAACCATTAGGTTGCTGGCAGCCTTTATGAACTCGCCACGGATGCTCGAAGCGGTAACATTTTCTTCCGATTCGAGCTCCGTTACGATGGCCTGCAGGTGAGTCGATTCGCACAGGGCATCCTCGTCGAGCAGCTGCTTTACCTTCGCTTCCATCTTAAGGGTAGCAATAGCGCCGGCGTAGTTCTTCTGCTTCATATCCTGAATAAAGCTGTTGATCATGCCCGTTGCGCCGCTGTACGAGTTCTTCGAGAATTCGGAGGCGTAGCGTACAAACAGCGCATTAAGCAAGCTGGCAGCCTCGCGCTCGGCAGCGACGTTGGAGTTCAGGTAGCTCTTTGCGCCTAGGTTTACCGCCTGGAACGAACGGCCTCGTGCCTTAACGTACTCCGCCAGCTTATCGGTAAACGGATTCTTACGCTCCTGCAGGTGACCCAGTTCCATGCGATTAAAGGTATCGGTGTACACCAAGTAGGCGTTAGAGGCGTACAGCTCGGGAAGTTCAATTGATTTTAGGATTGCGTTAAAATCCTTAGCGTAACCTACAATCGAGCTGATTACGCTTCTTCTCAAAAACGACAAAAATTTTGCCATAACGATTTGTTTTTTAATTAAGAGAGTAGATTGTATTTATGATGGGGATATTGCAGAGGTGGTGGGTGAGATACCGGGCACCGTAAGGGAATCCTTACACCCGTTGGGCAGCGGCAATGCGCTGCGCTTAGATTGGTTTTGCCACGCCATGCGGCACGATTGGCGATCGGCGGAGTCGACATTTACTAACCTTACATAGTATGCCATACTTCTTGCTTTATTATTTCTGGTTAAGACTATATGCTGCGACCATTTTACCCAAACATATTTTGGTAAAAAGACCTATTACTCCATTTTTACCCATTTTCACCGTTGCAAACGGACATATTGACAGCAATAGTACCATTTGCACCTGTATTTTTTAATATTTCGGGCTCATTTACCCATTTGTACAAGTAAAAACGGATGTTTCACCACCATTTTATCTTTTTGTACAAGTATTTTTATATAAATCACCGCTCATTTATCCATTTGCACCGTTGCAAACGGACACATTGGCAGTTGGAGGTTCTTTTGCACTTTTTTGTCTGCCCCGATAGCCGCTCATCCTTTCATTTTCTCCGCTACAAGCTGTTGTTTACGCTAACGAAGGTCGGTTTGCACCCGGTGGGCCGGCTATCTGCCTCCAAAACCGTTGAAAAGTTATATAATATTCAGCTAACAAACAAATATTTTATCATTTTTTTCTTGCATAAAGCGCTACTCCATAGCGCATAGTGGCCTACAGCACATTCTAGCGCCATTTTTTATTTTATACAGATGTGCGTTGTGGGGGATTTTTTTATAACTTTCGAGGGTTGACCTATAGTATATCCATTATCTGAAGAATTAGAGAGTCAGAAATTCGTCGAACTCCATTCAGAGGGTATTGTAAAACTTATGGTTGAAAGTAATCTTTGTATGGTGAAAATAAACGCTATAAAAGATACGCTTTAAAACAAATTGTTAACAACACTAAATGGAAAGGAATATGATTAACGCATTTGATTTTTTTGCTTTTATATTTTTCCCTTATATACTTGTAGTACTAGTTTTTATCATAATTATGGTAATTCTCAGAAAACTAAACTTCAATGATAATGGAGAAAGAAAAAATAATTGGCGAAAACTGACACCTGATTTATTAAGTCAACAGATAGAGTATCACAATAATGCCACATATAAAGCCTTTGAGTTTTATATCAAAATGATTCTTGCTATTATAGGTGGAATTTCTATTCTGGCAATTTCAACGGATAAGAATGTAGATAATTTAAAAATTTTAGTAAAAACAGGTGGATTAATAATCTATCCTGTGACATTGCTTTTTTGTTCATTAGTCATAAATCATCAGCGAGCGAAAATAGAAAGGTGGAATAAATCATTTAAATGGCATGAAGTCTTTATGTGGAATGAGTATTGGTTTGTTACGATTCCTGTTCCAATTGCTGTTTCACTTAACGAAATAGTAATCCCATTAATAATTAATAATTTGAAATAAAGTTTAATGCACAACACTTTGGATAAGTAATGGAAGGGAAGGTGCTAAATAGTAAAGTTTGTAGCTTGCTTCAAACTGCGTCCCAGCTTGACAGAAAACCTCAGTTCAACTGAGACTCATGCCTCAGTCAAATCTATACTGCAGGCTATAGCCTGCAACGATAGAGTTTACGAAGGCAAGAGACTTCGCCAAATAAGGTTAGATGTATAAATAATTACTGAAAGCCTAATTAAGCAAATAAACAACAAATCATATGGACATTCTAGAAATTTTGACAAAAGCAATTAATCAACGGAAACCAATAATATTTGAGTATGATGTTGATAATAAAGTAAAAGGTAAAAGATATGGACATCCTTATGCTGTATTTACACATCCTACTAGTAACAATGTGATGGTTCATATATATCAAACAGATGGTGTTTCTGACACTAAAGATGAAATACCAGGTTGGCGTTCTCCATTATTAATGCACATCAAAAATATTGAAATACTTGAAAATAAAGAGTGCTTTGACATTTTGGGAACATATAAATCTAACTCACCAATGTATTCACGAGTATTTGCTAAAGTATAATGAGTATTCAATATCAAAAAGAGATTTTTAATAATGGCATATTATCTCTGCACATTAATATTGCAGGTGTTGACATAAACAATGTTACAAACAAGGATGATTTTTCATTATCGATTTATGCATTAAATAGGTCAACATTCAAATCTGTATTTTCTGAGTCATTAAATTTTGAACAAGCAAAGGCTATATACACACATTTAAATAGTATTTCTATAATTAGAGAAGATGGATTAACACATACAAGTGAATTTGTAGAAGTCACAAATAATGTAAAGGATATATTATCTATTATAAATAAAGTTGACAGTTCATTAGTAAAGTCAATATTAAGCAAAGTTGATGCTAATGATAAGTTGAAGTTAGTATTAGAAGCTCTTACAGAAAGTGAAATACAAAATCTTCACGCTTCTATTCAACAAACCAATCATCAGAAATCTTTAGTTAATCTAAGACAGTTACTTGACTTAGAAGAAAAGACTATAATTACTGATACAATTAATAATTTTGACAATCTTATAGAATATATTGCAGGTCAATCTGAAAAGATTTTTCAAAATTGGATTGAAAAAAATATCTGGACATTAGGGGTTGACTATATACAAAAACATCCAGCACGCCAAATTGGAATAAACTCTGAGAGCGATCTAATAATGGAAACTACTGACGGGTTTATTGATTTGATTGAATTAAAACGACCAAAATTTAATTTGTTTGACTATGATCAAAGTCATAAAAGTTATTATCCATCAAAAGAACTTTCAAAAGTAATTGGACAGTGTATGCAATATTTAAAAGTCTTGGATGATTACAAACTAGTTCTTGAAAAACAGCACAGATTCAAACTGCTTAAACCTCGTGTAAAAATAATCGTAGGCAGAACCAACAATTTTAATGACGAACAATTTGAGGCATTAAGAATGCTAAATTCAAGCCTAAATCACATACAAATAATTTCATATGATTATTTATGTTTATGTGGTGATAATATAATTTCATATTACAGTAGACAACTAGAAAAACAATAACAAGATAATAACAAAAAATTTATACTCAGCTAAGCGAAGTATAATTCAATACACAAGGCTTTGCGAATATGTAATTCCATCGAACATTGTCAGAATCACAGATTCGATGGATTAAAGAATTACACGGATAGCCATTATGGCGCTGAGATTACCGTTAGCTACGTGGAACACCACCCGTGAAATCGGCGAAATCCAATTAATCCGTAATTCGGAGGATAAGGGAGGTGCGCATTGCCTATTGTAGCAGAAAGATAGGTATTACAAAACCACAATCTTAGAAAGCTATAACCGATACAAACAAATATATCAATGAAATACACAGGTTTTGACGTAAATGGAGAACAGTTTGAATTCCATAATTCAATTGCTGGTATAGAAACGGTATTCGTTAATAGGAAGATTACGCAGCTCAGCTGATACCTCTGTCTTAGTCGAATCTATACTACAGGCTATAGCCTGCAATGGTAGAGCTGACAGCTGCAAGAGCCTTCGCCTAACAAGAATTTTTTTATACCTTTCGAGGGTTGATCTATAGTATGTTCGTAGGCTGAAACAGTAGAGAAGTAATATTTCAACAACCTTCGTTTGGGTTTATGGATTACTGATTGTAAGTTAGCGGTAAACTTTGTATGGTGAAGATAAATGCTATAAAGAATGCGCTTATACACCCAAAAAGGAAGGATATGTGCAACTTTGTTGAGCATATATACTAGTTACTTTCCATTAAAGAAAAATACTACGCAATTGATTAGTGGGTTATGATAAAGAAAATTTTAATCTTAATAATAGTCGTCATTCTTTTTGATAAAAATGCTTATTCTCACGAAGATGAGAATGCATTAATGTTCTTTATCAATAGTCCGATTGGAGTGCAGCAAGGATTTGGATCTAAAAACCCTAATAATAGTTTATCATTTGATACTAATATCACTCTTGTAATCTTTAATTTAGGGTATAATTATCAGGATTATTCTGGTCATAATGGATATATCGGTTTAGGTATAGGTTCTGCGATTCAAGTGCAATATGGATATGGATTTACTCAAAAAAAGAATTTATTAAGGATAAGGACTGATCTTCCATTATATTCTTTTACAGAGAATAAACAGTCACCACTTAGTTTTTGTAGTCTTGGTTTATATTGTGAAAAAACATTTGACAATCAAGACAAAGGATTAACAGTTGGTGTATCAGTAGGATTCAATATTTCAACATTGTTATTCTTAGAATCAAACTCAAATAATAGAAAAGGAAAATAGCCAGCAAATAACGCGTGATCATAATACATGCATATTTCAGTTCGGTTAAGGCTCAGCTAAGCGTAGCGTCCTCGCTACGCTTCGTTTAACAAGGCTTCCAGCCTGCATACCTCAACTCGGCTGATACTTCTGTCTTAGTCGAATCTATACTACAGGCAATAGCCTGCAATGATAGGGCTGATAACGGCAAGAGCCTTCGCCTAACAAGAATTTTTTTATACCTTTCGAGGGTTAACCTATAGTATATCCATTATCTGAAGAATTAGAGAAGCAGAATTTCGTGGAGCTCCGTTCGGAGGGTATTGTAATGCTTATGGTCGAAAGTAATCTTTGTATGGTGCAGATAAGCTCTAGAAAGCTGCCCTTACAAATAAGTTACCTGCAAGCACAAACTAAAATTAATATAAGACAAGCTGCTATGACAAAAATAAATTTAGTCCTGGTTATCTTACTGCTTACTACAGCATTCGCATTTGCTCAGAATTGCGATTGCAAAACCAACTACGAATGGGTAAAGAAAACCATCGAAGAAAATGATGCAGGATTTCAGTATGTTTTACAGGATAAAGGCCAGCAAGCGTACGCAGACCTCAATAAAAGAATTCTAGACAAAGTACAAAATGCGAAAACACTCGACGAATGTGCTCCCATTTTGTACGAATGGCTAAGATTCTTTCGCATAGGACACCTTAGCATACAGCCTATTAATCAGCAATCTCAACCACAACCACAACAAGCCGATACTCAAAAACCAAAAAAAGATTTCTCGAATTGGGAAACGTTCTCCATCAAAACAGAAGATTTCAAAAAATATCTAGACAAAAATAGAGTCTCCGACTACGAGGGTATTTGGGAAACAGAACCATATAAAATTGGAATCAAAAAAGAAGGTGATCGCTATATTGGTTTTATTATAGAATCGGGTGCCGATACTTGGACGAAGGGTCAGGTAAAATTAAAGTTTAGCATTGCAGAAGATAAAATGAATTCTGTTTTCTACATGCGCGATCATTCACCAGAGGAATCTGACAGGGGAACAATTATAGGAAAAAATTATCTGCAAATAGGTAGCTTTAGCCTTTCAAGAATTTACCCTAATATAGTAGACGAGCCTAAATATACCCAGTATCTAAAATCGTTAGGAGCAAAGCTGCCATACCTAGAGCAGCTAAACGAAACAACGCTATACCTAAGAATACCATCATTTAACAATAAGTACAAAAAGGATATTGATAGCGTTCTAAGCGTAAATAAGGGAAAAATACTTTCAACAAAAAATCTAATAGTCGACCTCAGAAATAATGGTGGCGGTAGCGATGGCTCCTATAGCGAAATCATACCATATTTGTATACAAATTCTATAAGAGCTATAGGTGTAGAATATCTATCTACAAAGCTGAATAATAAGAGAATGTTAGACTTTATCAATAACCCAGAATATGGAGCTAGCGATAAAGATAAAGAGTGGGCCAAAGAATCGTATGATAAGCTAGAAAGCAAATTGGGCCAATTTGTAAGCTTAAATGATAGGGTTGTTTCCGTAGAAAAGAAGGATACAATTTACCCATTCCCTCAAAATGTAGGCATTATCATTAATAGAGGCTGCGGAAGTACAACGGAGCAGTTTCTATTAGAAGCCAAGCAAAGTAAAAAGGTTAAGCTATTTGGTGTAACTACATATGGTGCGCTAGACATGTCTAATATGTACTTTGTCGATTCGCCTTGTAAAGAGTTTCAATTGGGATATGCTCTTTCTAGAAGTATGCGAATTCCAGACTTTACAATTGATGGAAAAGGCATACAGCCAGACTACTACTTAGACCGAAGTATACCACAATACGATTGGATAAACAGCGTAAACATGATACTAAACGAGAAATAGAGAAGTAATCAGGTAAAACACGGTTTATAAATTTGCCGATACAGTAGGTTATTCAAAGGTTGTTGCCAGCCCTTGCTCGCTATAGTATAAATCAACGGGCAAGGCTCGGCAAAGCTTGTAATTCCGTCGAACATTGTCAGAATCACGGATTCGACGGATTAAAGAATTACACGGATAGCCATTATGGCGCTGAGATTACCGTTAGCTACGTGGAAATACCAGGTATATCGCTTTTTAGAAGAACATCAATCATAATGGAGGTAAACGTAAAGAAATCAGCAAGTCGTATCACAAAGTGTATCCTCCTTTGGAGGGGGAAGGGGGAGGAAAATAGGCGTTAAAAGTAAAAACTTGATGCCAATGGTTGCTATATACTTCTAGAAATCCACCCCCTGACCCCCGCCAGCGGGGGATATCCTTCGAAATAGAGTAGTGCAAATATTAAAGGCGAACTCCCTACGTGGAATACCATCCGTGAAATCGGCGAAATCCAATAAATCCGTGATTCGGAGGATAAGGAAGGTGCGCATTGCCTATTGTAGCAGAAATCTACGCATGAGGCAGCATCGAAAGGATGCTTTGAGAATAGTAAAGGTATAATGCAAAACAGATAGCAAACTAAAAAACAAACAATGAGAGTAGTACCCTTCCTAAAAGTAGCCTCTCTACGCTTGCTTTAGCAAAGTTTTCATCCTGTAATTAATGCAGCAGAAGCAGCAAGAAAGTAAAAGTGCAGGCAAGTCCTACGATTAGCAGTAGAGTTTTAGCAATATGGCGGGATTTTTGTTGGTAATCCCGCTCAACCGCATACAAGCGACCGTTAATAGCACGTATAAGTTGGTTTAAAACATAAGACTCAAGATGACAAAAGCACCAGAGATAGTAGCTAAAACGTTAGATAGCCAACCGATTAATATTTCCGAAAAGTATTATGGTAACAACCTGCTCATTCTATTCTACAATAACGATTGCTTGGGCTGCACCGGTCGAGCCCTACCTTTAGCGTATAAGGCCATGCAGGAATTTAAGGGAATAGAGGTAATAGGCATACATAGCAGCTTCGGCAGAGCTATTACCAAAGAAGAAATCGTTGAAATATTTACCTCAAAGGAGCTCCCCTTCCCCATATATCTCGATGAAGAGCATAAAGCTTACGATTTGTACCAGTGCGAAGGAACACCTCATTGGATAATCATTAATAAGGTTGGAGAAATGTACCGATCATTCTTTGGATCTCAGGAAAATACCCAAACAAGGCTATGGTATTCTTTGAGCGAATTAACGCAAGCCGATTAGTAGCAGCTATGCAGCGATAAGCGGATTGCATAGCTAAGCGTATCGTCCTCGCTACCCTTGGTTTAGCAAGGCTTCCAGCCTTGTAATTAATGCGGCCAGAGTCTGCAACAAGCAAAAGCGTAGGCAGAACCTACGCTTAGCATCGGCAACAGCTGTAATTCCCTTGCTCGCTGTAGCAAAAGATATGGGCAAGGCTCTGCGAAGCTTGTAATTCCGCAGAACATTGTCAGAATCACGGATTCGACGGATTAAGGAATTACACGGATAACAATTAGGACACTGAGATTGCCGTTATCTACGTAGAATGCCATCCGTGCAATCGGCGAAATCCAATTATTCCGTGATTCGGAGGATAAGGGAGGTGCGCATTGCCGATTGTAGCAGCATTCAGCGCATGAGGCAGCATCGAAAGGATGCTTTGAGAATAGTAAAGGTATAATGTAACACAGATAACAACCTAAAACGCAAAAAATGAGAGTAAAACCCTTCCTAAAGGTAGCCTGTATTGCAGCAGTAGCCATACTAGCGGCAGCTACAGGCGTTAAGGCACAGCAGCAGGTAAAGCAAAAGTTTGTTCCGATGTACATTGTTAATGGCGAAGAGGTAAGCGAGGCCAAAGTCAATGAGCTGGCTAAGAACAACCGAATAAAGTTGATGCGAAGAGGCCTCTCGGATGACGAAAAGGCCGCCCTCATAAAGAAGTACGGTTCGCGGGTAGACGAAGCTATGGTCGCCATCATCTCGGTATATACCGATGAGGAAATGGCAGCGAAGAAAGAGGTCACCAAGGTGGAGGCCGAAGCTGATAGGAAGGCACATTTCGCCCAACAGGAGAAGAAAAATGCCGAAACGACGCTAGTCCACCCGGGCGATATGGCCCCCGACTTTACCGTAGAGATGCTTGATGGGCGCAAGGTAAAGCTGTCGGACCTAAAGGGCAAGGTGGTGCTCCTAAACTTCTGGGCAACCTGGTGCGGCCCCTGCATGATGGAGTTCAACGAGATGCCAGATAAGATTGTAAAGCGATTCGAGAATAAGGACTTTGTGCTAGTTGCCATTTCGTGGGGCGAAAAGCACGATGCTGTGGCGAGTAGGATGAGCAAGCTAAAGGCTAGGGGGATAGACTTCCCTGTAGGAATCGACCCTGACAAGAAAATATTCAGCCTGTATGCCACAGAATCGATTCCCCGCAACTTTATTATCGACCGCAACGGCAAAGTTGCCTACGTAACCATTGGCTACGATAGCAAGAAGCTCGATGATATTGCCAACACCATCGAGCAGCTGCTAAAGCAGTAGGTAGCTTCGGTAGGTTGCCCTTCGGAGATAGAGGCAACAAGAAGCAACATCGGAAGCAGAGCCTCAGCCACAGCTAAGCGTAGCGTCCTCGCTACGCTTGGTTTAACAAGGCTTCCAGCCTGCATACTAATGCAGCCAGAGTCCACAAGAAATAAAGCGTGGGCAGCTGCAACGCTTAGCAACGGGAAACCTCTTTGCCAAGCAAAGCCTACAACAGGTACAGGAGAATAAATGCACCAAAAAGATAAAGGGTAGCATGAGCTATAATATATCAATCACCAGAAATGATGTCCCTGCAGACGATAAGCAGGCATGGGAGTACGTAGAAGCCTTGTACAACGCCGACAGCGGCGAACCTTCGGCCGATTTTGTCGAGCTTATTAAAAAGCTTACGGAGAAGTTTCCCTGCATTTGCGACCTGCCCGACGACGAAGTGGACGATGGAGTTTGGAGCGATGGCCCGCTGGTAAACAATGCGGGTGATAGGATTAC
Source organism: uncultured Acetobacteroides sp. (assembly GCF_963678165.1). Classification (NCBI taxonomy): domain Bacteria; kingdom Pseudomonadati; phylum Bacteroidota; class Bacteroidia; order Bacteroidales; family Rikenellaceae; genus Acetobacteroides; species uncultured Acetobacteroides sp. The sequence goes on from NZ_OY782755.1 coordinate 4,187,263, forward strand.
GGTACTCGGCGTTGTTTTCTCGCAGGTCGAAAACGTAATACCATTTGTTATCGAAACATCAAACCGACTAGGATTTGTTGTTTTTGATTATCAAACCGAAACAATATCAAGGCCAAGCGGAAGCGTAAACCATAGCAGCAAACCCTCCTCGAAGGGATTTTGGCAACGATTGTTTAGCTGATAAAGGATAGGCAAAAGCCTAAGTTCGGCTGATGCTCCTGCCTCAGTCGAATCTATACTGCAGGCTATAGCCTGCAATGATAGAGCTGACGAAGGCAGGAGCCTTCGCCAAACCAGAGAACCAACAATTAGCCTCTGCCATAACCTAGCCAGAGGCCAATACCTCAACCTAACAGGACAACAGTATAAGTAACAAACCATAACCTAAGTACCTATCATGCAAGAGACACGCGAAGTAGAGGTAGTACTCTACCAAACCGAGTACAACTGGGTTGATCCAGCGCCCGTAACCTCGAACGAGAAAAATGAGGCAACCATAACCAGCAACTACGACTACGAAGAGCTGCCCGATGGCACCAAGCGCATCTACCTAGATATTGGCTTAATTACGCACGCCTTAGCAATGGACTATCGTACAGGATTCGAGCTCGATGGCGAAGGTCTTCCGTGGAACATCATCTTTGCCCACAACATTATCCAACCATTGGTGGAGGTTGCTATCAAAAAAAGCCTCCAAGCCTACACCGACTGCTGCGAGGAGCACGGCATAGCGCACCCGCAGAGTATCGAGCTAAACGAAGAGTACGCCGAAGGCTTTACCAGCACCATCGTCGACCAGTACGTAACCCGCCGCCGCTTTAACGACGAAAAAAACGAGCGCGCCATTAACACCTCCGGCTTGGAAATCGAAATGGGAACCGACACCGAACTCCTTTTCGAGTGTACGTTTACCATTATGGACGACATACTCTATACCAACCACGCCTTCGACCATGCGCACAACATCGACGTCTTCACCGACCACGTGCACATCCAGCGCTACAACACCATAAAGCACTGCTGCCGGCAACCCGACGAAGATGTCATAGAGCTAAGCCTGTTCAGCACCGTCATGTTTCTCGATAGCCTTGCCTGCGCCCTACAGATGCTCGTTGGCGACAAGTCCGACCTGCTCGAAGCTACTCTCGAAGGCAAAGGAATCGGTAAGGAGGAGATCAAAAGCTACATAAGAATGGGAACCGAGCTCTTTGCCCAGTTCAACGATATGCTCGAAAGATCGCAAGCCCGCGTTTCCAACATCGAAAACCAACCCGACTGGTATCGGCTAATGCGGTAACAGCATATATTCGTACTACGCCTGGTTTATCGAGGCATACAGCCTGCTGCTGATGCAACCATACCTGAGCGCAGCAATGTAGCTCCGCTTAGGTGTGGCAGTTATGGGTTTTGTATTGAAAATTTTAGCCATAAAGATAAGCTCCTGCTATGGCGCGACGTTGCTTCGCTCCACTTCCTCTGGCTCCCTACTATTCATCGACCTCCTCTACCGCTACTCCACCACCTGCAAGAAGCTATTCAATATCGGATTGGGATTATTGCTGCTCCACACCATCTTTAGGGTGGTGCGCTGGGGGATTTTTGTAAGCTCCACAAACTTAACCCCCATATCGTAGCCCAGTTTTAGCGATGTTGGCACAATGGAGACGCCAAAACCGTTTTCCACCAGCCTAAAAATGGAGCTAGCATTAACCGTATAGTGCGAAACGATGGGGGTAAACCCGCTGGTGTCGAATATCTGCATCACGTTTACGTAGTACGACTCGCTAAACGACGAGTCGAAGAGGATAAACGACTCGTCCTTCAGCTGCGAGAGGTTCCTAAAGCTCGCCTCGGTTATCGCATGATCCTTTGGCAGCACCAGCGAAAAGGTATCCTCGAATACCGACCGCGTGCTTAGCCCCCTTGGCACGCGCTCCATGCGCACAAACCCGATGTCGATCTCCTGCTTCAGCAGCGCCTGCACCTGCTCCTCGTTGCCCATCTCGTTTAGGCTAAAGATGATGTTCGGATGCTCCGTTCTGAACCTAAGAAGCAGCTCGGGAATCACCTTTTGCATGGCCGAACCGATGTATCCCAGCTTCAGGTTGCCGGCAATGCCGTCGTTCAGCAGCTTGGCGTGGTCAACAATGTCGTCCAACCGCTTAAAGGTCTTGGTTAGCTCCTCCTGAAGGTACACCCCCGCCTGCGTAAGTTCCACCTTTCGGTTATGCCTCACAAATAGGGTGATACCAAGGTCATCTTCCAGCTGCTTTATCTGTCGGCTTAGTCCGGGTTGCGAGATGTAAAGCCGTTCGGCAGCCTTTCTAAAGTGCAGATCCTTTGCCAGCGCAAGGAAATACTTCAGGTGCCGGAACTCTATTTGATTACTTGCGGTTATCATACGTTGACAGAAGTAGTCTTATTCTGCATCAAAAATAGGAATAACTTTGTAATAGTATAAAAGCCTAACAAACTATGTTTAAATACGGAATCGACCACCTAACCGTCGAAAAAACCATCGAGATTGCCCAAGGCAAGCTCAAGGCAGGGCTATCACCCGAAGCCATTAAGAAAGTAAACGACTGCAGGGCACATGTTGATGCAATTGCCAGCTCCGATAAGGCCGTTTACGGCATTAACACCGGCTTTGGTCCCCTTTGCGATACGCAAATCACCCCCGCAGAGACCAGCAAGCTTCAGGAGAACCTGCTAATCACCCATGCCGTTGGCGTAGGCAACCCTATCGACAGGGAACTGTCAAAGATCATGATGATATGTAAGGTTCACGCGCTATGCCAGGGATTTTCGGGCATCCGCCTAGAGGTTGTAGAGCGTATCATCTACTTTATCGAGAACGATCTTCTTCCTGTTGTGCTAGAGCAGGGTTCGGTAGGCGCATCCGGCGACCTTGTACCACTATCGCACCTATTCCTAACGCTTCTGGGTGAAGGTGAATTCTGGCAAGGCGATAATCACGTCCCTGCCAAGAAGGTTTTGGCGAAGCATAACCTACAACCCATCACGCTAGCAGCAAAGGAAGGGCTGGCGCTAATCAACGGAACACAGTTTATCCTCTCTCACGCCATTAAGGGGTTGCATAAGATGGCCTACCTGCTCGACCTAGCCGATGTTGCCGGTGCAATGAGCCTCGAAGGATTCCAAGGAAGCGCCGCTCCGTTTAAGGAAGCGCTGCATATCATCCGTCCATTTAAGGGAAACCTTGTTGTTGCCGAGCGAATGCGCATGCTGCTAAAGGATTCTCAGAATGTGTCGTCGCACGTTAGCTGCGAACGCGTTCAGGACCCCTACTCGCTGCGCTGCATTCCACAGGTACACGGTGCAGCACGTAATGCATGGTATCACCTAAACGATATGGCCGAGATAGAGATGAATTCGGTAACCGACAACCCAATTGTACTGAGCGATACCGAAGCAATTTCGGGTGGAAACTTCCACGGACAGCCAATGGCCAATGTTCAGGACTACTGCGCTAATGCCGCATCGATACTTGGAGGTATTTCGGACCGAAGAAGCTACCTGCTACTCGAAGGTAAGTACGGTTTACCCCGCCTACTTACAACTGGTGGCGGATTAAACTCTGGCTACATGATTCCACAGTACACTACCGCCGCACTGGTTACCGAAAACAAGACGCTATGCTTCCCCGCATCGGCTGATAGCATCCCAACATCGCTCGGTCAAGAAGACTACGTTTCGATGGGAAGCATATCGGGACGTAAGTTCAACCAAATACTGGGTAATCTGGAGAAGATATTCGCCATCGAGCTGATGTACGCCGCACAAGCCATGGAATTCCGACCCCCAAATAGGTTTTCACCAATCATAGAGGAGAACTTTAGGATTATCCGTAGCAAGGTTGCCAAACTCGAGGACGATCGCCTGCTTAAGGATGATGTTACCGCCATGGTTGAGCTGGTAAAGGCAAGAGCATTTGTTGTAAAGTAGTAAAACAAGATAGAAAATGACATTTCAAGAACAGATACTGCAGGGAATTCCAGCGAAACTACCTGCAAAAAGGGAGTTACCTAAAGATGTGAACAGAGCTCCAAAGCGAAAGGACATCTTATCGGTAGAAGAAAAGCAGCTTGCCATCCGCAACGCCCTTCGCTACTTCCCAAAGGAGTGGCACAAGGAGCTGGCAGCTGAGTTTGCTCAAGAATTGAAGGATTACGGACGTATATATATGTATCGTCTTAAACCTGAGTACAAAATGTACGCTCGTCCGATTGAGGAGTATCCTGCCAAATGCCAGCAGGCAGCGGCAATCATGATGATGATACAGAATAACCTCGATCCTGCCGTTGCGCAGCACCCCGAGGAGCTGATTACCTACGGCGGCAACGGTGCGGTGTTCCAAAACTGGGCGCAATACCTGCTTACCATGCAGTACTTAGCCACCATGACCGATGAGCAAAGCTTAAACATGTACTCAGGTCACCCAATGGGGTTGTTTCCATCGTCGAAGGAGGCTCCAAGAGTAGTTGTAACCAATGGTATGGTTATTCCTAACTACTCTTCGCCCGATCATTGGGAAAAATTCAACGCTCTTGGCGTTTCGCAGTACGGACAGATGACTGCAGGATCGTATATGTACATCGGACCACAGGGAATTGTTCATGGAACTACCATTACCGTGATGAATGCCTTCCGTAAGATGCTGAAGAAGGGAGAATCGTCGAAGGGAAAGATATTCCTAACCGCAGGATTGGGCGGTATGAGCGGCGCTCAGCCAAAAGCTGGGGATATTGCGGGATGTGTCACCGTGTGCGCCGAGGTTAATCCAAAGGCTGCAACCAAACGCTACGAGCAGGGTTGGGTTGATGTGCTAGTAGACTCTATGGATGGACTTGTTGCTCGTGTTAAACAGGCACAGACAAACGAAGAGGTTGTATCCATTGCATACATCGGCAACGTGGTGGATGTTTGGGAGCGCTTTGATGAGGAAAACATCTTCATTCACATCGGTTCCGATCAAACATCGCTGCATATTCCATGGACAGGCGGCTACTATCCCGCAGGAATATCGTATGAGGAGTCGAATCGAATGATTCGCGAGGAGCCAGAGCAGTTTAAGGTAAAAGTTCAGGAGTCTTTGCGTCGCCATGCGGCTGCAATTAACCGACACACGGCAAAAGGAACCTACTTCTTCGACTACGGCAACGCATTCCTACTCGAAGCATCGCGTGCAGGTGCCGATATCATGGCGCCCAATGGCATCGACTTCAGATATCCATCGTACGTACAGGATATTGTAGGACCTATGTGCTTCGACTACGGCTTTGGTCCCTTCCGTTGGGTATGCGCATCGGGCAAACCAGAGGATCTCGATCAAACCGACGAGATTGCAATGCAAGTTCTTCAAGAAATTATGGAGAATTCGCCAGAAGAGATCCAGCTTCAGATGCAGGACAACATCACCTGGATTAAGAATGCCAAGAAGAATAAGCTTGTGGTAGGATCTCAGGCACGTATTCTTTACGCCGATGCCGAAGGGCGCTCGAAAATTGCAGAAGCATTCAACAAAGCAATCGGCGAAGGCAAGATTGGGCCAGTTGTTCTAGGTAGAGACCATCACGACGTGAGCGGAACCGACTCTCCTTTCCGCGAAACATCGAATATCTACGATGGTAGCAAGTTTACCGCCGATATGGCTATCCAAAATGTGATTGGCGATAGCTTTAGAGGCGCAACTTGGGTATCAATCCACAACGGAGGCGGTGTTGGTTGGGGCGAAGTTATCAACGGAGGCTTTGGAATGCTACTTGATGGAACACAAGAAGCTGATGCGCGCCTAAAAAGAATGCTTCTTTACGATGTAAACAACGGTATTGCCCGCCGTAGCTGGGCTCGAAACGATGGAGCCCTCTTCGCCATTAAGCGCGAGATGGAGCGTACGCCTAACCTAAAGATTACGCTTCCAAATATGGTTGAAGATGATCTTTTAAAGGGGCTTTTCTAAAATCGAAGAAGTAAAAACGAAAGAGATTTTTCCATAACGGGCACAAGGATATTCTCCTTGTGCCCTTACTTTTTATATTTTACAGACAAACAGGAGCAACACCCTCTACTATTTAGTTCTGCTTCGCTTCATAGCCCATTTTCTACATGTATTTTTCTTACATTAGTGCGCTAAATTCGCTAACCTAAGACAATATTTATGGAATTACATCATCATTCGAACCTAGGGCATGGCTTTAAAGGTTGGAAACCTTTTTTGTGGGAGTTTCTAATGCTATTTCTTGCCGTATTTGCAGCATCGCTTGCCGAATATCAGCTGGAGCATAAGATAGAAAGAGACAGGGAAAAGCAGTACATTAAATCGTTAGTAGTAGATTTGGCTGCAGATACAACTAATCTCAACAAAGCAATTAATGATATAAAAGAACAGAATTCAAGACTCGATACAGTTCTTGCACGATTTGATCAATTGTCAGTTTGCTTTAATGATACGCTAATTAGGAATATCTCGCTTAATTATGTAGACTTTATTTATACCGATCGCACCATGCAGCAGCTGAAAAATTCGGGAGCGATGCGCCTTATTAGAGATCAATCGGTTGCTGATAGCATCTTGGATTACGATTCGGCAATGAAGCACCTGATGAATTCGGGTCAACCCATTATCCAATACATGGTATTGCACGAACTCATGCCAATATACTACAAGTTAATAGATATGAAGGGGCTTACCTACAGCTTCAGGCATAAAAAAATAGCACAACTCCGAAAAGAGAATAAAACTTTTCTTATTAGTAATGACAAATCGAAGCTGGTAGAGCTTAGCAACTATCTCTTAAGCTATAGGTCTGCATGTTCGACGCTAAAGGATGATGAGATAAGGATAAAAAAGCAGGCAACAAAACTTATTAAGCAGCTAAAAGAGGAGTATAAATTGGAATAGCTTACTTTTTCCCTTCATAAGCCTGCGATTCTCGCTGTAAATTACTGAATTGGCAGCTGTTCTGCCATCCATCACAGCACTCCTTCCAATATTAAAAATGCTACGATAAGATAAGAATTGGCAAAAGTGCTATAAATTGCGACAATCAACTCGTATAGCAGATGAACTTTGTAGGACATATCTACCTTTCGGGTGAAAACGAGAGGATTGCTATTGGCAACTTTATTGGCGACTACGTAAAGGGGAAGGGATACGAGCGCTATCCTGATGATATCCGAAAGGGAATCCTGATGCATCGCGATATTGACGCTACAGTGGATGCGCATCCCGCCTTTTTGGCGACAAGGGGGCTGTTTAAGGAGAGCTACGGCCGCTATGCGGGAGTTGTTGTGGACATGGCCTTCGATCATATCCTTACAAAGAACTGGAATGACTGGCATACCATACCGCTAAAGAGGTTTACCCGCAGCTTTTACGGGTTGCTGATAAGAAATTATCGGGTTCTGCCCTCGCAGGTGAAGGATTTTCTCCCATTTATGGTACAAAGCAATAGACTTTACTCCTACTCCTCTCTTGATGGGATAGAGAAGGCGCTTGGAATAATGGCAAAATACACGTCGCTGCCCGGAAAACAGGCTGAAGCTGTATCCATCATACGAAATAACGAAGCAGATATTACCCAACACTTCAACGAGCTGCTGGGAGATCTATCGATTTACATAAATAAAAAGTACGAGCTGCCTGTAAATAGCAAAGCTGCAATTCAAATAGCAAGAAACTGCTCTACCGATACGGCAAAAGAGTAGCTCTGAGGACTACTCCTAGGTATTCCGCTTTTAAAGTTTAACCATACGACTCAAGAAACCCTTTGTTAGAAATCAGAAAAGCGAGATCTCTGGTGCTATTCCTATTGCGCAGAGATATTTACTTATACTTTTTATTTTGAAGTTCATGTTGCTATGCATTTCTTATGATGCCAACGCTGAGTTTAGTCAATTCACTATCCGATTATTGCGATATAAGGCTCTGATTTTACTAGTATTTGGGCTAGTTTCTCCAATATTCTGATACCTTTTACCTGTTTTTTTCCTGTTTCACGAGATATCCAGCGCATTCTCAAGAATCTTAAGGCTAGTTTTAGGATGAATTGCCGTGTTTATCTTAATCCTAAGGTAATTCACGCTTGTTGTAAGCTCATTTTCATCATTCTTAGGGCGTGTTTTTGAAAGTATTGAAGATGTTTTTCTTAATCCTAAGGGAGTTCACGCTGGTTGTAAGCGTGTTTTCATCATTCTTTGAGGTGGTTTTTGAAAAAGTTGGGGAGCTTTTTGGAATTCTAGGGTAGCTCTCGCCTATAAAAAGCTCATTTACGTCCATTCTTAGAGTCAATTTTACCGTTACGCAGCGCAATTCTATCGTGCTCCGAGCAAGTTTCTGCTAGAAACAAGACGAAATGATCGCAGATTTGGCGATGCATCCTCCTTTTTTGAGGATTCTATAGCATGCGTACGGATATATACAAGGCTTCTTTTACACATTTCGGTATTATTCGTCACTAACTTGTTGTAGAAAATTAAAAAAACTTCATAAAATAACTTGAAATCGCTTTTCACCCAATCGTAACTTGATACCTGAACAAAAAAACAAATCGATTATGAGAGTTTTGGTAGAACCACTTAGAAAGAGCATTGAGTCGAAATGCAACATCGTGATTAACTCGCCTGAGGCAAAGGATCACGCCGATACAAAAACGCTTGCAGAGGATATTCTTAAGGAAATAAACAGCAGAACTGCAACCAACATGAAGATTACGCTGGTGAAAAAGGATATTGAGGAGAAGCAGCGGACGGGCAAATCGCATTTGAGGATGCTTGCCATGATGGCCGTTGAGGGTAGCCACATGCTGGAGTCGATAAAGCCGGATGCCGAAGCCGATCCAAAGAATTTAAAGATAAAAACGAAGCTGGATAAGCTGGGCGACGCCAAGCTTTTGGAGGAGTGCGAGATTATTAACGCCGAACTGCTGAGGCAGAAGGCAAAGCTACTGGAGTACGGCTACAAGGAGGAGCAGATTGGCAAGCTTTCGAATGGTCTTGCCCAGATGACGAACATTAAGAAGGAGCTGACGGCAACCAACCTCTCCTACTCCGAGATTCGAAGCCAAAAAGAGAGCATGGACAAGGGGATTATGGAAAGGTTGGATAAGCTAAACCAAAAGATTGAGATAAATAAGGTGCTTATGCCGAACCTTTTTCGCGACTACTTTGCCGTTAAGCTGGTTACCGCCAAGAAGCAGCAATCGGGCATTAGCGGAACGGTGCTGTTTGACAAGCAACCGCTAGCCAACGCCTCGATAAAGCTGTACACGACCTCGGTAGCAAAGGCTCGAAAGAAAGCTTCGTCAAAGCCGCAAAAGGCTAGCGCGGAGCCACAGGAGAAGCTGGTGTACGATAAGCTGAGCAACAGCAACGGAGAGATAAATATTCGCGACCTAAAACCGGGAACCTACCGGCTAGTTGTCTCGAAAAATGGCTACAAGATCCAGGTATTTACCATTTACGTTAACCCTAAGGAGTTTTCGCTGGTAAAGGTTGAAATGGAGAAGCTGTAGAAGCGGGTAACGCTGAATGACTATATGAGAAATTGAGCGGTCTGAATAATAGCTTATGCTGAGGTGGGGGCGCAGGCGGAATCGGGAACGATGAGGCTTGCGCCCTTTGCTTTGTGAATGCTTTATCCTAAATTAATCCTATAAAATGAAAAGGGCTGTCGCCAATTTAGGTGGGACAGCCCTTTTTTCAAGTATGTTGTGCTAAAAATTATGCGTTGATAAGCGCAGCGTACTGCTCGGCAGTAAGCAACTCGTCAAGTTCGGCAGGATTAGCAACCTTAACCTTAATCATCCAACCTGCTCCGTATGGATCTTTGTTGATGCTATCGGGTTGGTCGGCCAAAATGCTGTTTACCTCAACAACTTCGCCAGCAACAGGCATAAAGGCATCAGAAACGGTCTTAACGGCTTCGATTGTGCCGAATACTTCTTCCTTTTCGAGCATTTCGCCTTCGGTTTCAATTTCAACGAAAACGATATCGCCAAGCTGGCTTTGAGCAAAATCGGTAACGCCAATGGTAGCAACATCACCGTCAACAAGTATCCACTCGTGATCCTTGGTGTACTTAAGGTTTGATGGAATATTCATGGTTCTAGTCTTTTATTGTTAGCATTTAGATCAGATTTGCTTAAAAAAGCACTCCAAAGTTAAACAATTTTCTTACTTCGCCGCTACTGACCGATATTATATCTTACGCTAAATCCAAAAGATGTATTAGCGGTAGGATAGGTGTTCGATATCAGCGGCTTATTCACCACCCTGTCGTAGAAAGCGCGGATGTTCACCCGCTCGTTGAACATGTAGTCGGAGCTAATCTTGAGGGCAACGGTATTTCGCCCATCCGAGGCTTGGGTAAAGCCCTCCACAATCTTGCGGATTAGCGACTGGTTGTTGGTAAACGACAATCCGCAATCGAGCTTCAGGTACGATGGGATCACCTTTTGCGACTCGTCGTCGATCCAACGAATTGGGTTGTCGATGCGGTAGCCTACGGTAAAGTTCCATTCGCTGTTGCGAATCTCGGTAATCTGGTTGTTGGTGAGGCTTAAGGCAACCACCCTGCTCCTGTTTATGCGCGCCTGGGTCTGTAGGTTGTTAACCCATCCTACGTTTACGCCAACTAAGGGCTGGAAATACTCCGAGATGCTTACGTTTACGATCTCGTGACGTGGGATAAAGTCGTTCTGGGCATTACGAACGTAGCTGAACCCATCGGTAAGCGGATCGAACTGGGGGTTGGAGTTGTATCCACCTATTGTATAAACGGCTCGGTACGAGTGCTCGATGTCGGCATTGGTGATATACGGCTTAAGCACTTCCATTTTACCAAAGCCTTGGTAGCGAATGGTCCAGTTAGGGTACGGAATGCGGATGAATGGCTTAACTCCAACGCTTGATGGCGAGAAGTTGGTGTACGCCGATAGGAAAGCGGGCAGCATTACCTCCTGCGAGAGCGAGCTGTAGCCATCGCTGTAGCCCTGCTTGGGCGTTCCATCGTATCCGTTGGCCGATCCTTTGGCACGATCGGAGCCTAAGCGTTGCGAAATGATGGCTCTATTGCTGATAAACCTGTCGAACGCGGCAGAATGATAGCCGTTACCCGATGTGGGGTTCTCGAATGCCGATCGAATGCCCACAACCGAGATGCTAAACGACCCGTTAAATACGGTTGCCCCACCGCCGGCGGTTCCATACTGGCTGGTGTTCTTCTGGTAGGAGCGATTTGCCGTAAGATCGACAATAAGATCCTTTATGGGCTCGAAGTTTAGGCGTGCCGAGAAGTTTTCCATGTGGTTCATCACAAAAGGTTGCAGGTAGTTGTTGTCGCTAACCAGCCAACCCTTAGCGCGGGCGACATCCATCATGTCGGGATCTTGCTGACCCATGATAAATGCTAATCCTGGGGCTAATCCGGTAGAGGTATGCAGCGTTCCAAACCAGCTGGAGTTGTTTTTGTATCCTGGAAGAATGGTTCCCTCGTTCTGGGTGTAGCTGGCGCTAATGTTTCGAACGCCCATGAGCATGCGAACGGCCCCTTTTGCCAGGTAAGCGAGCGGATTTTGATACTCCACCTTGCCGGTGATGTGTACAACAGCGCCTTTTACGGTTTCGGCAACCTGAATTGTTATCTTTTTCTTGGGTAGTACCTGCGTTACCGCCTCTACTGGCTTTCCTTTGGCATCGTACACGGCAACCTTGATGTCTACGCCCTCCATATCGTAGGATATGGTCTTCTTTCGCCCCTTAAAGAGGGTCATCTTATCGGTTTTGACGGTTTTGCTAACAAGAACGACCTTCTTGTTGGGATTATCGAACTCCTGGTTAATTGCCCGTAGGAACGGCACCTTATTGTAGAGCGAAACCATGTTAAGAGTTCCCATCAAAGATGCCTGATTCATGTTCTTGATGGTATTCCCAACGGAATAGGCCGTTTCGGCGGGCAGCATTGGACCTGCATCCCAATCGTAGCTGCCATCGTACGATGCCGAAGCCGATACCCAGTTAAACATCGGGATCTTATTGATAGGAATATTGTAGGTAATCTTAAAGCTGTGATCGTAGTGAACGTTTCGACCACCCATTGCAATATTCTTCCATACCGAATCTTTCCAAACTTGGTAGCTTGCCCTGTCGCGGCTCTTGTCTACCATTCCTTCTGGCTCGTCAATGCGGGCAAGATTGTTAGCTGACAAGGTAAACTTTAGGCTTTTTGTAAGATCCCACTGCAAAGCGTAAACCCGGTTCCAGTAAAAGTCCTTAGCAAAGGTGGAAGGTATCTGAATATCGGAATTTCCAGAAAGATTCCGGACCTTAATCTCGTTATAGTTACGGGTAATCTCCGAAACAAAGCTTAGCTGCGAGGGCTTATAGCCTATGTTGAAGTCTTTCAGCAGCCGTAGGTAAGGCGATTGCAGGGTTCTATTGCGGAAGCTGCTCAACGGCTCGAAATACTTTGGCGTTTGGTTGTACGCGTAGCTAAAAATGCCCTTGTAGTTCTTCTGCAGCTGACGCTCCATCTGAGGACTGCGCGAGTAGGTTTCGTTATAGGCATACGTCAGCGAGAAGTTGGAGGGCGAAATGATGGACGGCTTAGCCGAAGGTGGCGCAACCGTAACATTGGTAAAGTTAATCGACTTCCGCGCGGTAAAATCTTGGACAAGCGTAAGCACCGAGTCCTTGGCATGCTGCGATGGCAGATACTTTAGCGCAGTTTTCAACAGCAAATCCTGATCTGTGGGGCTATACTTGGCGTTAGCAATAGATTCGGAGTAACCTAAATGCATAGGAATTTTGACGCCAGCCTTCTCGGAGAAGAACTTGCCCAGCTCAAAGTCTCCTGCAAGGTCGTAGGTGTAGACATCAGCCTGATTACGGTTGTTGATTTTGCTCTCCAGCGAACCAAAACCAGGGGTCATGGTGCTACCGGCCAACGAAACCACACCAAAATCAGCCATCTTGGCAATCATGTGGGCATTTGCAGCCCAGCCACCCTCCTCGTTGAAGCTGTTAAGGCGCATTTCGTTCACCCAAACAATGCCCGACTTGGGCTGCCCATCGTCGGCAGCGTTGTTTTGCTTCGATGGATTGCGAATACCAATCATAATGGTGCGCACATTGCTTAAGCTGGGATTACCCAGCATTCGAACGATGTTAATACCATCATTCATTGTGAAGAGCTGCGTAGGAGAAGCACTAGATCCTAACGCGCGCATGGCATCGTACCGCTTCAGCTTAATATCTTGGAAAACATCTAGCGCAATATTTAAAGCATTATCGCTTGGCCATACGATAGCGCGATCGCTTTCCCTATCGCTGGAGTACTTTCCGTAAGGCGTAAGCTTAAGCGGGATCTCGTACTCGTAGTAGTTGTTCTTATAGTCGGTTCCTAGGCGGATAAAGATGCTGAGATCGCCGTCCTTAAGCGGTTGTCCTGAAATTGCCTCGGCATGTACATCAAGCTTAAGTCGCTTATACTGGCGAAAATCGTAGCCGGTGGTCTTATAGGCAGCCCGCGCGTCGCCATCCTGAAGGTCAAACACCTTTAGCTGCATTGCCTGCTCGTTTTCGCGAATGATCTGAGGGTTGCTAGGATCAATTACGCGATCGATTCCAGGAGGAAGGATGTAGTTAATGGGGGTTCTACTCGAGTTTTCCTCAACGCTTACCGTAGAAATGTCCAAACTTCCGTTAGTCATCTGCGAAGCGTTGCCGGTTTGCCCTTCGAGCAGCGAGAAATTATACTTGCGCCATTCCCCTTTTACGAGTTCCAAACGAGCGAAACGAAGAATAGTGGTATCCTCGAAGCCATGAAGCAGCATACGGATAAAACGTATCGACTTAAAGTCCTGAATATTTCCAATGGTTTTCTCGTAATCGGAAATTGGAACCTTAAACTGATACCAGGTTACCTTACTTTTGCCCATCGGCGTATCAACCTCGACATCGCGTCTGTCGCTCACAAAGTTTTTTCCTACCTCTAGTCCCGTTGGAGATAACGGCACGCGGTACTGGAAGTAAGATTCTGCATCGCTAAGGGTATTATCGTGGTTAATATCCTCGCCATCGGGGATAGAAGTTGACGATGTGCTGTACGACTCACCTGCCTGATCGGATGCCGGCGAGTTTCCTTCCTGGTTGTTGAAGTTCTTGTACCTGTCGAGGATAGAAGCCTTTTGATCGTCGTAATCTCGACCTCTAAAGTAGTGGTAGTTGTCGCTCGAAGGGTCGTTAAACGCATTTTGGTAGACCTTCGATCCGGCACCAAATAGCATTTCGAGATTCTTGAGGTAGGCATTAAAGAAGCTTTGCTCATCGTCGTTGCCCAAACCGTCTAAACCGACATCCTGATACCTACGTGATGCTGCGTTGTTGTCGAACGCATTTACCAGCGACTGAATAAGGGGAACCCTTCCCCATACAGTTGTATCGACTTTGGATACCGTGGCGCTGGTAGGAAGCCCATTCTCGAACGATTTACGTCCATCGCGAAGAATATCCTCCGAAATGTTTCCAAGGTTGAAGATCAGCTCTCCACCCTTCCTATTCTGGTTGTAAACGAATGGATCCATCATCCAAAACTCGATGTAATCGACATTCGCCATTTCGAAATCGCTAACCGGAATGGAGCGCATGACGCCGCCCCAGCGCGTTTCGGGAGCAGCAAGCGATCCATCGCTAAGCATACCTTTAGATACGGCACTTGCCGAGGTTTCGTAGTTGTACGGCCCCTTCTCCTTCGGATAGTAGGCAAGGTTTAGCACTGAAATGGTATTGGGTACGCCTTGTACTTCGTCCTTTTCAGGGAAAAGTTCACGTTCGCGGATCTCGCGCACCCAGTGGCTCGACTGCTGAACCTTATCGCGAGAAATATAGGCAGGAGTATACGAGGTATTTCGAAGGAAAAGAGGATCGATGCTGTACCAAGCCAGCTTTGCCCTATTATAACCGTAGGAAAGATTGTTCGACAGGTTACCTTCGGGGAACATATCGGGCTGCCCTTGGGGCGTTGATGCTAGCGTCCACGCATTCCAGCTTCGCAAATCGATTGGAATCTTAGCACCTTCGAAATCGTCGATGTAGGAGTTGCCCGATTTGCCAATAGCCTTTGCATGCCCGGGAATAAAGTGGGCAAACTCCGCCTCGAAAAGGATACTCGAAGGAGCCTGCGTTTCAATAAACGGTATTTTTTGAACCAGCGAGGTAAGCCAAGGTGCTTTATTCTGATACGACAGGTTTACCCCCCAAATGGTATTCGAAATTGGCTCGTCGGAGAAGTTAACCTTTTGCGTTAATGGTCGCTCGGAAAGGTTTAGCACCGTTGCCCCAATATGAAAGTTATCTGAAATACGATAATCGAAGTGCGAACCGACCAGCGTTTTGGTTTGAATGTTGAAAAGAGCCTGGCTCTCGAGCGATACCTTGATAGGAACACCCGATTCGAGGTAAGCTTGGTTGATAATACGCACACGTCCCAGCGCATAGTCTACGGTGTAGTCGATATTCTCGGCCAGCTTAAGCCCTCCGGCAGTAACTACCACCGAACCTTGTGGGATATTCATGGCGTTGAGCGAGATTTCGGAGCCTGCCGAGGACTGGAAGGTTCCGAAAAGCTTAAACCTATTCTTATCGGCCACCTGCTTTGCTTTGGTTAGCGAAGAATCGTAAAGTTCCTGGTAAACGTAGCGATCGGCAATGGAGTTATCTCCAATCTTAGAGCGAAGGTAGCTGCCAAATGGCTGAAGTACGGGGAAGATGACCTTTCCTCCCTCGGAAAGGACGGTGACTCCATCAACAAAGTCGAAGATACCATCGGGGTAAGGGTCGCCCTGCGAGTTTAGCCTGTCGAGATTCAGTACGCTAAGCAGCGGCTTGTTCTTTATTGCCCCTTCGGGGATATAGTTTACCGTTCTACCCACCTTGCTGTCATCGTAAAGGATATCCATGTAGAAATTCTCCTTATTTACCTGATAGCTTCCGATGGAGTAGATGTTTTTCATCATCAAAGCCCAGTTGGGCAGCTTTGGCGTAAGGTTTGTTCCCTTTAGCAGCTTAACCACAAGAGCCCTGGGAGCCTCGATACCATCGGTGGATAGCTCTCCCACCTTGTATGTTTTGCCATTCAGGATGTACTCGTAGGCTACACCCAATATTTCGTCGTTGTTCAGGGCGCTGTTCAGCGATATGTAGCCAAGCTTGGGGTTGAACGTGTACTCGTTGGAGCTTAACCGGCGCGCATTCTCAAGCTTCTCGAAATCTTCGCCCTGACGAAGCCCCATACCCGAGAGAATGGTGGTAGTTTGGTCGATTTGACGGATACCCGAGAGGGTTCCGTTCATCATGGAGTAAAGATTGTTGGCCTCGTTGGCGGGATATAGAACGCTAGGGCTGCCGGTAAAGGTACTTTTACGGTAAATGTTGCGCTGCTGCGCCTCGCCAAGGTCGAGGAAGGCAACAATGTTGCGCGCATTATCGAATTGTGCGGTTTTATTGGTTACCCACACCTCCAGCTTTGTAATTGTGACGCCCGACTGAATAACCGGAAAGGTGGATAGCGCATTATCGTAGCTCTCCCTGAAGAAATGCCCCATCAGGAAGTGGCGATTGGCGTCGTAGCTGTCGGCAGAGAGCTCGAACTGCTGGTTTTGCGCGCCTCCCTTGAGTTCCACCGACTGGCTTTGGCCCCGCTGCCGGCTAAAGATGGAGGTCATGGTAAGATTCCCGAACTTAAGCTGGGTTTTAAAGCCAAATAGCGACTGGCTCCCGGTGATTAGCGTTCCGGGCAGAGGTAGGGAGACGTTACCGGCCTCGATCTTCTGGATAATCTCGTCCTCGGTGCCGGTATACTCTACCTTTACGTTGTTCTCGAAGTCGAATGTTGCCTCGGTGTTGTAGTTGATGTCCATCTTCAGCTTCTCGCCCACCATTCCGGTGACGTTCATCTGCAGCTTGGACTGAAAATCGAAGATCGTGGTTTTGCGGAACTGCTCTGCAATGACGGGATTGTCGGTCTTATTCGTCTTTATCCCGAGAATAAGTTCGACGGAGCCTCGCGGAATGACGCTAATGGTGTTGCTCCCGAAGATTCTGTCGAAGCTTTCGCCCCCAACGTTCATGGAGGGGATAAGCGAGCTGGCTAGCCCCCCATTTCCGGCGGCGGGCTCGGAGCGCTTATCGAGCAGCAGGCGCTGCATGGCGCTTTGGACGCGGTATCGCTGGTATTCTTCGCGGCTCATCACCTTGTAGGGGATGCCGCGCGCAATGCTCTGGTTCTTGTAGAAGATGTAACGGTCGCTTTTGAGGTCGTAGATCACGTAATCGCCGGTGGCCGGATCGACATTGAGCGGTTTGGTGGGCTCCACGGCTTTCTGTCCGGTGGTATCCTGGCTTTGGCTAAGGTCGGCAAAGCTAATGCACGGGTAGGTAACCCTTGCCGTAGCCGAAGTAACGCAGCAGATGCCCAGAAATAGGAGTAAGCGCTTAATCATTCCAACCAATTATAGCCTTTTAAGAGCAGCCTTAATAATATCCTCAACCTTTAACGAAGCATCGTCCTTAAGTATTGCATCGAGCGCCTTCTCGACGTTGGGTTTTGCGAACCCGAGCGTGATTAGCGCCGACTGAGCCTCGTCGCGGGCAACGCTGCCCACCCCCGATAGGGCTCCGCCCCCGGCCATATCGCCATCAACCTTACCTTTTAGGTCGAGCAGCACGCGCTGAGCCGTTTTCAGGCCAATTCCCTTGACGCTCTTAATGCGGTTCAGGTCGTCGGTGGCGATGGCCGTGGCCACCTCGGCGGGCGTAAGCGACGAAAGCATGATTCGGGCAGTGTTGGGGCCAACCCCCGAGACGCCAATGAGCAGGCGAAACAAATCGCGCTCAACTTTATCGGCAAAGGCGAAGAGCAGCTCGGCATCTTCGCGTACAACATGGTGCAGGTATAGGATTACCTCCTTTTTCTGGTGTATCTTCGAGTAGGTATTAACGGAAATATTCAGATTGTAGCCAATGCCGTAGGCTTCGACAACGGCATTAGAGGGTGTAATTTCTGCTAGATTGCCCTTGATGTATTCGAACATGCCAAAGTTATTATATCTATTTCTTGCAAAGTTGTCTTAGATTTGCAAATATATCTATTTGGAACAATTAGGAGATTATGTAAGGATAACTTTAGCTGAACGAAGAGCAACTTTGACCCGTAGTATTATGATTGATCGAATTCGCGCCCTATCGCTTGCAATTGGCTTGCTGCTCGGCATAAGTGCAGAGGGGCAGGACCGACTTCCGCTGTCCTTTTCGGTAAAAGACCTGTCGTCGGAGCTAATTCCCACGAAAAAGCTGCCGCCAATCCCGAAAAAGGCGCCGGCTGCGCTGCGCTCCGAGGGGAGATCATCGCGCTACCTGAAGCGGCTGGAGTTTGGATCGACCCTGGCAACCAGCATCAGCATAAATTCCGAGGGAAAATCGGATACCGTACGCTCAACCATCATCCATAGAATAATGGTGAAGTCGGAAGGCGCGAAGTGCCTTACCCTTAAGCTGAGCGTCGACCAGGTAAGCGGGTTCGATAGCCGTAATATCTTCGTGTATACCCCCACCCGAACCTTCGTTGCCAGCGTGCTGGCCAAGCTTTCCGATAAGTCGACCGTGGTGCTACCCCTGGTGCCCGGCGATTGTGCCGTTGTGGAGGTCGAAAAACCAGTGGGCAGCAAGGCGGCCTTTACCATCAGCGAGGTGGTGCATGGCGATAGGCTTCCGCTTAAAGGGTACGGCTCGGATGCCGAGGTTTCGGGCGCGTGCATGGTGGATATTTCGTGCGCAGAGGGGCAGGAGTGGCAGGTGGAGAAGAACAGCATCGTGAAAATACTCATCGCCACCGAGCTGGGCGAGCGGATGTGCTCGGGGGTGCTGGTAAACAACACGTCGAAGAATAGGCATCCCTACCTGCTTACGGCCAACCACTGCATTCTATCGGGGGAGGACGCCAAAAACTCGGTTTTCTACTTCGGAAACGAGAAGAAGAGCTGCGGATCGGACAACATCTTTGTGGGATACTCCATCTCGGGCGCTACGCTGGTGGCCTCGGGTTACCAGGGGAAGACCGACTTCGCGCTGCTGGAGCTCTCGCAGGCGCCACCCGCCGAATACCTCCCCTACTTTGCCGGATGGGACGTCCGCCGTAAGCCTTTTACCGAGCCAGGTGCAACCTGCCTGCATCATCCCAACGGCGATGCCAAAAAAATATCCGTCGACTTCGATACACCTATCGCCGCCGACTTCAACGAGCTCGACCCCACCGCCGGATTCGAGGCCAACACCCACTGGCATGTCGAGCGATGGGACATTGGGGCTACCGAAGGCGGCTCGTCGGGGGCGGCGCTCTTCAACAGCAAGCATTTGGTTGTTGGAAACCTCACCGGGGGCCTGGCCGACTGCTCGAACCCCGTTGATGACTACTTCTCGCGCATCAACGCCGCATGGAGCAGCAATCCCGACCCTAAATATCAGCTGAAATACTGGCTCGACCCCGCCAAAACGGGCGATTCGACCCTTTTGGGCATGGGCAACAACGTCGTTTTCTTCGGCACCATCGAGCCCAGCAACGTCAGCGTTTACCCGATACCCGTTTACGGCGGCACCATCCATATCCGCATCAAGCCAGCCGAGGATAACAGCTCGTTTGTGTACTACGGATCGCTGGTGGTGAGCCTCTACGACGTCAACGGACGCAAGCTGGGCGCTACGCCCTTTACCGATCCCTCCGAAACCTTCGACTACAACCTGCCAACCGCCAATCCCGGCATGTACCTGCTCGAGATTGCCGCCAAAGAGCGGAGGGTGGTCAAGAAAATTATCATTCTCGGCCGCTAGGGGCGCCACCGCAGCCCGTCTGGGGCAGAAATGTACGCGACAGGGGCAAACTTTTGCCCTCATCCCTACGAATTGCACGGCAAAGTTGGCTCTTCCGCCGCGTTAGCCTGCTCCTATCACACGATCATCTGCAAATTATTCCATGAAAGGGCAGCGCAGCTCAACCATTTTACCCTTTACCTCAAGCGTAAGGGCGTTCCTACGCGCACTATTGCAAAAGACCGCGCGTAGGCCATGACCAGTAGCGCATGCAGGGGGAAAGCGCACGTAAAGCTTAGGGAACCACGCGTGATATGTGGCAACTTTCAGGTGAAACCTGAGGAGTTTCACGTGCAATATAAAGGGTTTCGCGTGCTGGGGTGGGGCTAAACGTTAGGCGGGGCAACGCTTCGTGCCGATCTTCCACCAGCCGACTCGACTACCATCGAGAAAAGGGCTCTACACCCCACTTGGTATCTAGAATTATTCTAAATTTGCACCATCAGGCGGCAAACGATACATTTGCCCAGGTAAACCAATGTGGATTTTAGGTGTTTCTACACCAACCGAAATAAAAGAAACGAAATGAGCATCGACAACCAAGCCATAGAGAAGGTTTTATCGCAGGTAATTCACCCCGACAGCGGCGATAGCATCGTTGCGCTGGGAATGGTAGAGAACATTCGAGTAGAAGGAACCGATATAAAGCTAACGCTGGCCTTCAAGAAGGCGCGCGACCCATTTGCCACCTCCATAAAGAGGGCCTGCGAAACGGCCATCGAGCAGGCGTTCCCCGGATTTACCATCAAGGGGAACATTCTTGAGCTCGTAAAGGAGAGCGAACCCAAAAAGAAGGCGGAAAAGCAGGTATTCGACACGCTGAGCGGCGTAAAGCACCGCATTGCCATCGCCTCGGGCAAGGGCGGCGTAGGCAAGTCGACCGTAACCTCCAACCTAGCCGTAACGCTCGCCAAGATGGGCTACAAAGTTGGGCTTATTGACGCTGATATCTACGGCCCGTCGATGCCCAAGATGTTCGGCCTCGAGGATGCCATGCCCATCATGGTGGAAGTTAACGGGCAGGAGCTCATCGAACCCGTCGAGAAGTTCGGCGTTAAGGTAATCTCCGTCGGATTCTTCGTCAAGCAGGAGGATGCGCTCGTTTGGCGCGGCCCAATGGCCACCAACGCCCTTCGCCAGATCGTCCAGCAGGTGAATTGGGGCAACCTCGACTACCTACTCTTCGACCTCCCCCCCGGAACTGGCGACGTACACATCACGCTCTCCACCGAATTCCGTCCCGATGGGGTTATCGTCGTAGGAACCCCTCAGGATGTCGCGCTTGCCGACGTGGTTAAGGGCATAAAGATGTTTACCAGCGACAATCTTCACATCCCGATCCTCGGAATCGTCGAAAACATGGCGTGGTTTACCCCCGCCGAACTGCCCGAGAACAAGTACTACATCTTTGGGAAGGACGGATGCAAGAACCTCGCCCAAAAATACGAGTTACCACTCCTGGGACAGATCCCAATCGTGCAAAGCGTCTGCGAAGGTGGCGATAGCGGCACCCCATCCGCCCTCTCGAACCCGATAGTTGCCGAAACCTTCGAGCAAATTGCCCACGGGGTTGTTACAGAGCTAGGAAAGATTTCGTAACGAAACACCAACACCAAATATGGAAGCCAACAGCAGCTTGGTAGAACGGATTGAAGGCGCGCTTGATACTATACGCCCATTTTTGAAGAATGACGGCGGAGATGTGCAGCTTGCCGAGATCACCCCCGATATGGTGGTGAAGGTAGTGCTGCTCGGCGCCTGCGGCAGCTGCCCCTTCAGCCTAATGACCCTAAAAAACGGCATCGAGCTGGCAATAAAGCGAGACGTTCCTGAAATAAGAGAGGTTATAGCCATCCAGGATGACGAGATTGTGCTGTAGCCGCTCCGTACGGCGCAGGTTATGCCGCTGCTGGGGCAAATTTCATGCATTCAGTAGGGGCATATCCCGCGTTTAGTCATCTTTTTTTGCTATAATTGCCAATCCAAAAAGGCTTTACTTAGGGTCTTCGAGGCGATTTCAACCCGTAACAATTGAAAAAGGCATTACTTATCGTACTCACTGGGCTGTTGCTGGGCTGTTCCACACAAAAGAACACGCTAGTCTCGCGTACCTACCACAACGTTACGGCGAGGTACAACTTTCTATTCAACGCCAAGGAGAGCTACAACGAAAGCACCGCGAAGTACGCCAAGGAATTCCCCTACACCTACAGCTCGCTCCTGCCAGTCTTCCTTTTCTCCGACAAGCTGGCCCCTTCGAAGACCGCCGAGGGCATGGATCGCGCCATACTCAAGAGCGGCATGCTGGTAAAGTACCATTCCATCACCGCAAAGCCTAAGAATGCCAAGCAAGACACGCATGGCCAGCGCGCATTCTACAACCAGCGCGAGTTTTGCAGGTACGTAGACGATGCCTACCTCTACATCACCAAGGCCAACGCCCATCTTCACGAGTACGGCAAGTGCCACCAGACCATCGACCAGATTCTGCTCAACTACCCCAACACCGATACCAAGGTAGATGCCCAAATATGGCAGGGCGTTATCGCCGGAGCCGAAGAGGACCTCATCCAGTACGCCAGCTCGCTGAATTCCGCCAACCAGCTTCGCAACCTTACCAAAGCACAGATGGCCTTCCTCCGCGCAGCCTGGGCCGACTACTACATAATGAAGAACGACTACCCCAAAGCCATCGAAAATCTCGAGCAGGCCGTTACCCTCGAAGGCAAAAAATACGACAGGGATAGATACCGCTATATTTTAGGCCAGCTTTACCTGCAAACCAACAAGAAACAGCAGGCCGCAGCCGCATTCCACAAGGTTGCCCGAAGCACATCCTCCTACGAGATGGCTTTCAACGCCCAGCTCGACGAGGCAAGATCGTACACTGCCGGCAGCGCATCCGATCTTAAGAACGTTTTACTGAAGATGGCCAAGAGCGACCGCAATGCGCCCTATCGCGATCAGATCTACTTCACCATTGGTAGGATCTACCAGCAAGATAAGAACGAAAAGGAGGCGCTTGCCTACTTCTACAAGGCGTTGGAATACTCGGCGCCCAACAGCAACCAGAAGGGGATCACCTTTGTTGCCCTTGCCGACATGGCGTACGACAAAAAGAGCTTCGTACAGGCCCAATCGTACTACGATAGCGCAACCACCAACCTCGATAGCGGCCATCCAATGTTCAACGCCGCCCAGCTACGCTCCAAAAAGCTCGACCGCCTCGCACTAAACATGCGCGAGTACCAGCGGCTCGACAGCTTGCTGAAGATGTCGGAGCTGAGCGAGGCCGAGCTCAGCAAGCTTATCGATAAAAAGATCGCATTCCTCACCGAACAGCAGAACAAAGTTCAGGAAGAGGCCAATACGCAGCGCCAGTACATGATGAACCAGAACAACCTTACGCTAAACCCCAGCCAATCGGGCAGCTGGTACTTCTACAACCAGTCCACCCTCGCATTTGGTACCGCCGAGTTCAAGATGCGATGGGGCCAGCGCAAGCTAGAGGACAACTGGAGGCGCAAAAACAGGGGAACCCTCGACCAAATCGCCGAGGAGAAGAAGGAAGAGGAAAAGAAGATAGAGGAAAAGACCTCGCCGCTCACCCGAGAGTACTACCTAAAGAACATACCCAAGTCGGCAGCCGACAAGCAGAAGTACATCGACCAAAAGCAGACGGCCCTCATCGAAGTAGCCGAAGCCTACCGCGCAGATGTCGAAGAACCCCGCGAGGCCATCGAAACCCTTAACGGGCTAACTGCTGAAAAGATCTCGGAAGCTAACGAGCTGAAGGCATACTCCATATACTACCAGTCGTATCTAGCCCTCAACGACATGGCGGGAGCCCAGCGCTACAAGGAGCTTATCGCCAGCAAGTATCCAAAGAGCGAGCTGGCCCAGTCGCTCAACACCACCACACATTCGGTAAGCGCACAATCGTCTGCTGCCAACGATGCATTCGCCAAATGCGTCGAGCTGCTCAACGCATCCAAGTACGACGAGTGTCTCACCCTTGCCAACCAGCAGCTAAAGGATAACACCAGCGCGCTTACCCCACAATTTGCGCTTGTTAGGGCAATGGCAACAGGTGGTTTACAGGGACGAGAAGCCTACCGTAAGGAGCTTGCCGCAGTAGTCAGCCAGTACCCCAACAGCGAGGCTGCCAAAACCGCGTCGGAATACCTTCTGCAGCTCGACAAGCAAACCCTTAACCTGATAAACAGCACCGAGCCTACGAAAAAGGCAGATACCCCAGCCAAATCGGCAAGCACCACCAGCTATGCCCCATCGGAAGGCTGCCATATGGCCATTATTGTCGTTCCCAGCAAGTCAAACTTCAACCAGATTAAGTTCAACCTCGTCTCGTTGAACCTCGAACTCTCGCCCGAGCAGGAGCTAAGCATCAACAAGCAGCAATACGACAACAACAACGATATTATAGTAGTAAGCCCCTTCGACAACAAGAAGAAAGCAATGGACTACTACTATGCCCTTATCCAAAAGCAAAAGATAATCAGCCAATCGGGAACCGAAAACTTCGCCATCTTTGCAATCTCGTGCGATAACCTAAATCTTTTACTCAAGGATAAGACGCTTGAAGGGTATGCTGACTTCTTCTTTAGCAGCTACCTTAAGTAACTATAAAATGTTCGAAAGATGCTATAACATCAGCAGAAGACCTACGTATAAAACTGATGTATTCAAGCCAAAACGATCACGAAAAAACAAGAAGCAACTTCAGACTCAAACATCACTTTATAAGCTTAAATGATTATTACGGTAAACGAGCTAGCCGACCTTGATGCAGCAGCAAAAAAGGTTGTAGAGGCTATTGGAAATAGAAAGGTTATTGCCCTATACGGGCAGATGGGTGCAGGAAAAACCACGTTGATTAAGCATATCTGTAAAGTTCTCGATGTGCAAGATGTGGTAAATAGCCCAAGTTTCTCGCTGGTAAACGAGTATCAACGCCCCAATGGCGATCCTATTTACCATTTTGATTTTTACCGTATAAATAAAATCGAAGAGGCTTTTGATTTTGGTTACGAGGAATACTTTTTCAGCAACAACCTCTGCCTTATCGAATGGCCGGAGGTAATTGAAGATTTAATTCCTGATGATGCTGTCAAGCTAACGATTCAGGTATTAGGCGATGGAAGAAGAGAGATACAAATTACATAGACATCTGCTTTATGGTAGTGGAGAATGGCAAAACGAAGACTAGTTTCCCGTTTGCATGGGGCTTTAACCCACAAGAAGAAATGCTGGAAGTGAGCCGAAAGACAAAAAAGCTCACCATTGGTATTCCCAAAGAAACTACTTGTGGAGAAACACGTATGCCGCTTACCCCAGAGGCGGTCAAGCTCCTCACCCAACGAGGGCACGACGTCATTATCGAAGCTGATGCAGGCCTAAATGCCAACTTCTCGAACCTGTACTATTCCGAGAATGGCGCAACCATTGTTCAAACGCCACAAGAAGTATTTACTGCGGATATCGTTATAAAGGTTTCCCCGTTTAGCATTGATGAGGTTGCCTTGATGAACGTCAACCAAACCATCATCTCCTCCCTTCACCTCAACAAGTACACTGCCGACTTCATAAAGGCAGTCATGCATAAAAAGGTTACTGCTATTGCCTCTGATGCCATAAAAGATGCTGATGGCTGTTACCCAATCGTTCGCTCGATGAGCTCCATTGCAGGATCTACGGCAATTCTTGTTGCCGCCGAACTAATGAGCACCACCAATAAAGGCAAAGGCGTGCTTCTAGGAAGCATCCCTGGCATTACTCCTGCCGAAGTCGTAATTCTTGGAGCAAGCACCGCAGGCGAATACGCTGCACGAGCCGCTATGGGATTAGGTGCCGAAGTTAAAATCATCGACCACTCCATAAGACGGCTTACCGAAATTCAGCAGCTGCTTGGTCAACGAGTTTTTACCAGCAACTTTCACCCACAAATCATCGAGAAAATTCTGAAAACCGCAGATGTGGTAATTGCCACCATCATCCCAGAAGACTCTCAGAACAGAATCCAAATTGACGATGACCTCGTAAAGGTTATGAAGCATGGTGCTGTTATTATCGACCTCACCGTCGACAAAGGCGGTTCGTTTGCATCCTCGGAATACAAGACCAACAACGATCCTCCATTCGTAAAGCATAACGTTATCCATTACTGCATCCCCAATATTACCTCACGAGTTGCACGTACGGCATCCATTGCCCTTAGCAACGTATACATGCCACTGCTAGACAGCATTGCTGATGCACCAAGCATAAAAGCCTACTTAAAAGAAAATACAGGAATTCGTAACGGAGTTTACGTCTTTAACGGAATGCTGACAAACAGCTATCTTGGAGATGTCTACAATATCCCATCAAAGGATATTGATTTGCTAATGGCAGCCTTTTAGCTACTGAGCTACAAAACGGTAGGTTATCGATCCTTTTTGGGTAGCAGGTGCCTTTTCATCCATAGTAAAGCGTGAACGTTTGGCGGCTTTTAGGGCTTCTGCAAAGAGGCATTCGCTTGCTGTTGTTCGTGCCGATATTGCAGCATCAACAACAGATCCTCGCTGGTTTATCGTAATGTTTACAACCACGTCTCCACCACCCTCGCAAAGATAGGCAGGCACAGGTAAGTAGGTTCCCTGGCGTCCTTGAACCGAGTAAGAAAGCACCGAAGCACCCTTATAAGCCTTTTCCGAACTCGAACGTGCACCACCACTGCCCATTTGTCCATGCTGACTGGATGGTGTCTTGTCTGCTGCTTCCAACGACTTCTTGTAGAGCTGCTGGTTATCCTTCATTCGGGCTGCCAACTGCCGAGCCTCTTCATAAACAGGATTCGACCTACCAAACTTATCATCAACAAGTTTATCGGTAAGCTTGTCTAGGTTAGTATTTACAGCAACATTTCGTACAGTGGTTGCCCTGTTATCTTGAGATTGTTTGATTATTTGGGAATCTGCTTTTTTTAAAAGTTCCTGAACAAACTTCGCAGGATCAGCATTGGGAGCAGCAGGTGGTTCTTGAAACTCTAGGTAAATCTTATCCTTGACATCCTTTACCGGATTAAGTTTTAAGGCTATCACGAAAACCATCACCAGCAGGTGAAACACAATTGTGCCCAACAACCCCACCTGATGATCAATTATCCACCGCACAAAGCCTTTCGACTGATTCTCGTTAACGATATCTCCCATCTAATCCGCAAAAGTTTAGACAAAAGTAATCATTACAACAAAACGTCAGCCAAACTTTATGATTTGCTAACAACCTTTGGAACAAAATGTGGCGTATTCATTCTCTTGAAAGAAGCGACAATCTCCCTTACTTGATAAAAACCTTTATCAAGATTCTGCCAATAACCAATTCTCTCAAGAAATAACCGCTTAACTTAGGAAGAATTCTTTGTCGTCTACTATAACCCGCTTTATTGAACTATACTTTAATATCTTAAATCCACCTCCATTAGTTTCATCACTTGCAATAAAGTGCCGAGAAGAGGCTGTGTAATTATAATTCAACGGCAAGGTGTAAGAATTCTGTTCGTCGAAAACAAGAAATCTATAGGTGGCTTCAATTAATAGTTTTTTGAGCACATCCTCGTCAAAAATAAAAACTCGCATAACTACTCAATTTATGTTTATACTCAAATCCAAAAATCAACGAACACCGACTATCGTCGTTATTTGACTGTTTGTTAAATAAAGCAACATTTATCCACAAATCAAATATGCAACACTGAAAGTTTTAAACTTTATCAAAATAGTTATCAACAGGCACAGCTCTTATTTTGATAAAAATTCTATTGGGGATGCTATCTTTGCGCAAAATTGAGGAATGCACAAACAATATCTCCAATCAAATGCCTTTCGATGGACGCTTGAACTAGTTGGATCACCCCAAAGGCTGCTCATAAACATCACTATTTTTATACTTGTGGGAATAGGATACGTACTTCCCAATAGTAACTCTGCCATTCTCATCCTTTTCTTCGGAGGAGTGATTCCATGCATTCTAAACTACTGCGTATATAGCTTATCACGAGTTTGCATCAGCAAAGCAGCTGGAAGAAGCATCACTATTAACCTAAGCCCAAAACGGATGAGGCTCTATTTCTGGATCGATAGCGCAATTATACTGATCCTGTCATGCCTTATAGTAACCGACGTTCTGTCATCCACCATATTCAAGGCTATTGCCTGTCCTTTGATCCCAACCATCCAACTTCTTGGCATGCGAGGACTGCTCATATTCTACTTGACTTAGATTGAAACGCTTATTTCAAGCCGACTTGCAGAAAAGAAGTGCATCTTTGCGTGAAATCCATTTTTTTTTTGTTAGTTTATGTTGATTATTAGAAAGTAGAAAACGGACAAGCTGATCGAAGTTTTCGAGAGGACTTTTTTTAATAATTTTGTAAATAAAATTTCCGTGAATATTAGCCACTACATCCAAGAACTACTCTTCACCAAACAAAAGGTAGTACTACCTTACATTGGCTCCTTTGAGATGGTGAGTAAGCCCGCACATATAGATGGTGCAACGGGAACCATTACTCCTCCATCTAAAAGCATAAAATTCATACATAATGAGGGAACAGACTATTCTGCTCTGGTAAACCATATTGCAAAAAAAAATGGCATTTCTACGACAAAGGCTCTTAAACAAATCTGTGCTTTTTCGGAAGAAATAAACAATCGTCTGCACAATGGTGAGGAATTTGAAATAGAAGGCATTGGCATACTACGAGTAATAGGAAGCGGAACTGTAATCTTTCTTCCTTTTTCGAGCTATAGCAACCTTGGCGAATCGTTTGGACTACCAACAATAAGCATCGGTAAAAAGGCCAAACTCGAAGAAGTAGCAGAGCAAGACGTTATTTCAGAAGCAGACCTAGAAGGTCAATCAACACCAGAGACCTCTCCTATTGTGAAGAAAGAAGAGGAAGAACTCTTCGAACTTATTGATGACTTTGTTGAGGAGCCATTACCCTCAGCTGCAGAAGTTCAACCAGAGAAAGTAGAAAGCAGCGAAGCAGGTAAGACACCTGCTATCGAAGAAGAAAAACATATTATTTCGGAAGAGAAAAAAGAAGATATTGAGGAAACTTCTCCAATTATAGAGAAGAAATCTGAAGAAAAGCCTACTGTAGAGATTCCTATTGAAAAAGCACCTGTAGAACCTGCAAGAGAAGTCCAACAGCCTCATTTTTTTAAAGAGAAAACCTTTAAAAACGATGAAGTACTGGAAGAAAAAACAGACATAGAAACAGCAACCCGAAGAAGCAAGCATAGCTGGATTTGGCCTTTGCTAGTTGTTATTTGCATCCTAGCGATTGGGCTTGTTGCCTTGTACCACTACAATCCCAATATATTTGCCTTTATCATTCCTAGCGATAAAGAAATGGTAGTAGAACCTGCTGTTCCTGCGGATGTAGACTCTTCGTACTACAAAACCCTTACAAGCGCTGCTACCGATACATCGTCAGTAGATAGTACCAGAGCAGATAGCGCAAGGGCTAACCTACAGAAGATTGATAGTACATCTAAGAAGACTCCAACGGGGAAAAAGATAGTAAAGACTCCATCCTTCTCTACAAAAAGACCAATGACCAAGGAAGAGATGGAGACCCTAATAAACGAAAAGCTGAAGTTGAACAATTCATCATCAGCGAAAACTAACGACACCCAGCAAAGAGCCGCAGTAAACAGACAAATACAACAAGAGGTAAAGCCATCGAAACAAGCAACAACAAAGGGCTACAGTGTTATTGCCGCAAGCGTTGCAAGCATGGATGAAGCCAAAAAGATAGCAGAGGTGCTGAAAACAAAAGGCTACAATCCTCAAATAATGGAAGGAGGTAAAGGGAAAATCCGAATAAGCATAGGTAGCTACCCAACCTCCCGACAAGCTATTAATGCGGCTAACTCCGCAAAGAAGAAAATTGGTATAAATGCTTGGATCCTGAATCCCTGATCATCAAGGAATGAAATAAAAAGCCCCACTAATACTTTAGTGGGGCTTTTTATTTAGAACGCTGTCCCATCTTCCTGTAGGAATAGGTTGGGAACCGACAGGTAGCGTTCGCCAGTATCGTAGTTAAAGGTGAGGATTCTTGCTCCCTTATGGATATCTGGCAACTTCTGGTTAATTGCAGATAGCGATGCACCACTAGAAATTCCAACAAATAGGCCTTCTTGTGATGCAGCCCTTCGCGCAAAATCGAAGGCATCTTTCCCATCAACCTGAATAACGCCATCTAGGAGAGAGGTGTCCAAATTCTTTGGGATAAAGCCGGCACCGATACCCTGCAAAGGATGAGAAGATGGTTGACCTCCGCTTATAACTGGCGAGGCAGCTGGCTCAACGGCATAAACCTTTAGGTTAGGCCACTTCTTCTTCAACACGCGAGCAACTCCTGTTATATGACCACCTGTTCCTACTCCGGTAATCAGGTAATCTATTCCTTCAGGGAAATCTTCGATAATTTCAAGAGCTGTTGTCTCTTCGTGCGCAAGAATGTTTGCTGGATTATCAAACTGCATCGGAATCCAAACCTTGGGGTTCTCTGCAGCAATCTCGTTTGCTCGCTCTATGGCACCTTTCATTCCCTTTTCGCGAGGTGTAAGTACGAATTCGGCTCCGTAAGCGCTCATGATGGCACGGCGCTCTACCGACATTGATTCGGGCATCACCAGCACTACCTTGTAGCCAAGCGCAGCACCAACTAGCGCCAATCCAATACCCGTATTACCCGATGTCGGCTCAACAATTACTGAATCCTTCTTTAGAATTCCCTTTTTCTCGGCATCGCGAATCATCGATAGCGCAACGCGATCCTTAATGCTACCACCAGGGTTTTGCCTTTCGAGCTTAACCCAAACTTCGTAGTCATTACCAAATAGCTTGTTGATCTTTAGGTGAGGCGTATTGCCTATCACATCAACGATTGAAGTTACTCTCATTTGCAGATATTTTTACAGTAAACAATTTTTGACTCCATGTTATTGAAGATTTTACTCCCCGGAGGAACGCTCTCGGTAAGCCAGACATTGCCACCAACAATGCTCTCGCGACCCACCACCGTATCGCCACCAAGAATGGTTGCTCCGGCATAAATGGTAACCCCATCCTCTATTGTAGGGTGACGCTTAACCTCGGCATCGGCTTTATGAACCGAAAGCGCACCTAGGGTTACCCCCTGATAGATCTTCACGTTGTTACCAATAATGGTAGTCTCGCCAATTACTATCCCAGTTCCGTGATCGATAAAGAAGCTGTGACCAATATGCGCACCGGGATTGATGTCTATCCCCGTTTTGCTATGCGCCAGCTCCGAGAATATCCGAGGAATGATTGGAACACCGGCAACATATAGCAGGTGGGCAATTCGGTAGGTGGCAATGGCAAAGAAACCTGGATACACCATGGCTACTTCCTCCGCAGATGAAGCCGCAGGATCGTTTTCGGCAATAAACTGCGCATCCTCCATCAGACGTTCACGCACCTCGCACAGATGACCAAAGAGATGATCAACTGTATTGGCAATACTCGCATGATTTTCATCAAGCAGTAGGAGGATCTTTTTCAGCTCCACCCGAAGCTCCTCCTCCGTGTGAATCTTCTCTGGATAGCACAATGTTTCGCAAAGCACATGAGGATGAACAAACGATATCAGCCCACTATGATAATTCTTCGCTCTTACCACCACCTCTAGCTGGCGGATCTTCTGATCTAACTCTTCCTGATTCTTTTCCTTCATTACACCAAAAATAAAAAGCCCCCTACCGTTAGGTAGAGGGCTTACGTATCGTAAATGCAAGCATAGTCTACCCGTACTGGTGCATACCACAACAGCAACAGATAAACGAATATGCTCTTTCTTTGTTCATGGGGTTTACATTACAATTGCCTGACGTACGTAGTACACTGCATTAGCGATGCTCTCAAACTGTTCTTTGGTTAGGTTCTCGCCAACTACAGGTTCAAATGCCTTTCTAATTGGTTCGAATAGCCTAAGCGTTTCCTCAACGTTCTTGCTCTCCTTGTTCTGCTCCATCAGCTCTAAAACCTTGTCTAGGGTTTGCTTCTGATTCGCAATCACTCTTAGGAAAACCTTGTTTTTTGGTGTCGACTTAGCGATCTCGACGGTAGTGTAGAGCCCTTCGACCCAGCTGCCGCTCATTACGAGGATCGAAAGATAGTCTTTTCCATTATTCTGCAAGAATGCATAGGTGTCTAGATACGAGTCGGTGATGATACGGGTCAACGAATCCTTGTTGTCGATATTCTGCTCAACACGCTCTGCGAAAGATGTATTAAACTGCGTAGATATCTGGAGCTCGTCGATTAGTTTTTTACAAACCTTCAGATAGTTTAAGGTTTCCTGCTTCATCCCGTAGGTGCTGGAGTAGCTTAGGTTGGCGCCATACACCCCCAAGTTTAAAGCCTTGTCCTTATCGGTAATATACTTGTCGACCTTTTCAACCGGGTTGCAGAGCGAGTAGATGTAGTTTGCCTTGGCCTTATTTAGCGCATCGTTAATTTGCTGTGGGCTTGGGATGGGGTACTTGATTACCTTACGAATCACCTCCTCCTTGTTCAGCGATAGGTCGTTGTTGTCCTTGTTCGACTTGCTGCCGCACGATACTGCAGTTAATGCAACGGCTAAGATGATGATATGGGAAAGCTGCTTAAACATAGTCTTCGACTAACAAAGTTTTTGTAATGTTAGCAATAAAGTCGTTAAAATCCGCTTCGACAACTTCTGTGCACCACGCAACTGCTGCCTTTTCGCTCAATTTTGTTAATGAGCACCGCCTAGGTCCTAGCAGAGAACGGGGCGTTCGAGCTGCTTGGCGATTTCGGTGCGCACCTGGTTGAGGGCGGTGATGCGCATCGTCATCTCCTCGAAATCTTCCTCCGTGATGTTCTTCAACTCCTCCATCATATTCTTAATGGCAAGCGCAATAACCTTTGCCTTGTAGTTGGTTACCGCCTTGGGCACCGCGGCGGAGAGGAACTCCACCAGGTTATCCTCCGATTGCCCGAACTTCTTCCAGATGTTGCTGAGCACATACTCGTCGGACTGGAGGTTGATGACCAGCTCGCTTATCTTCAGATTTTCGTGGTGGATGAAGTGCGTGATCTTGGGCTCCTCGCCGTTGGCGATAAGCACGGCGAAGTCGTCGAAGATCTGGCGGTACTCGAGGTTTAGGAACTCGAGCTCGTCGTTGGCGATTTCGGAGATGATGTACTGCCCGACGCTCATCTCGAGCTCCTCGCCGCTATCGTCGGTAAAGCGGAAGAGCTTTACGTTGGCATGCCGGAGCAGGAAGTAGATGATCTCCTTCTCCTGCTCCTCGCAAAACACGTTGCTTACGAACGAGGGGATGGCAGGGGTCTGCCGCTCGGGTCGCGCCTGCTGGGCGGCGTTAAACTGCTGGGCGGCGGCAACGCCCATCTTCTTGCTGCGCAGCGACGACATCTCCTGGATAAGCGTCTCCTCGGCTACCTCGAACATCCGGGAGCACTCGCGGATGTACACCGAGCGGATGATGGTGTCGGGGATGACGGAGATGGAGTGCATGACGTCGGTGATGAGCCCGGCGCGCTTTATGGGGTCGTTATCGGCATCCTTTAGCAGGAGCTTGGTCTTAAAGCTGATGAAGTCGGCCTCGCTGTCGGCGATGTACTGCCTGAGCTCGGTTACGGAGTGCGACTTGGCGAACGAGTCGGGGTCTTCGCCGTCGGGCAGCAGCACCACCTTTACGTTGAGCCCCTCCTCCAGGATCATGTCGATACCGCGCAGCGAGGCCTTGATGCCGGCCGCGTCGCCGTCGTAGAGCACGGTGACGTTGTTGGTGAAGCGCTTGATGAGGCGGATCTGCTCGGTGGTGAGCGAGGTGCCCGACGAGGCCACCACGTTCTCGATGCCCGCCTGGTGCATGGAGAGCACATCGGTGTACCCCTCGACGAGGTAACAGCGGTTCTCCTGGGTGATGCTCTTCTTGGCAAAGAAGATGCCGTACAGGGTGAAACTCTTGTGGTAGATCTCCGACTCGGGCGAGTTCAGGTACTTGGCCACCTTCTTGTCGGTCTTCAGCGTACGGCCACCGAAGCCGATCACCCGGCCGCTGATGGAGTGGATGGGGAACATCACGCGGCCATGAAAGCGGTCGAATAGGTCGTCGTTATGCTCCACCGAGAGCCCCGTCTTCACCAAAAAATCCTTCTTGTACCCCTGCTTAGCGGCGTACTGCGAGAAGGCGCTGCGGGTGTCGAGGCAGTAGCCCAGCTGGAACTTCTTGATGATGTCGTCGCGGAAGCCGCGCTCGCGGAAGTAGCTCATGCCAATGGTCTTTCCATCGACATGGTTGAAGAGCGTATCGGTGAAGTGCTTTTGGGCGAAGGCCGAGAGCACCATCATGCTCTCGCGGTCGTTGTTCTGCTGCATCTCCTGCGCCGAGAGCTCGCGCTCCTTGATCTCGATGCCGTACTTCTTGGCCAGGAAGCGCAGCGCATCCACGTAATCGAGCTTCTCGTGCTCCATGATAAACGACACGGAGTTGCCCGCCTTGCCGCAGCCGAAGCACTTGAAGATGCCCTTGGCGCCCGATACGGTAAACGACGGCGTCTTCTCGTTATGGAACGGGCAACAGCCGAGGTGGTTCACCCCCCGCTTCTTCAGGGATACGAACTCGCCTACAACCTCAACGATGTTGGCCGCATCAATAATTCTGTCAACCGTTGTTTTATCTATCATTACCCTGAGCTATCTTTAGTGGTGGATTTGGGGTGGCAAAGATACCTGTTATCCCCCATAAAAGTAGGAAAAAGAATGTCAACAAAAAGGAAAAAGCTGGTGGTGCTCACCGGGGCCGGCATCAGCGCAGAGAGCGGACTTAAGACGTTTAGGGATATGAACGGGCTCTGGGAGGAGTACAACGTGGAGGATGTGGCCACCCCCGAGGGATGGCACCGCGACCCCGACCTGGTGCTCCGCTTCTACAACGACCGCCGCCGGCAGCTCAAGGGCGCCCAGCCCAACCAGGGGCACATCGGGCTAGCCGAGCTGGAGGAGCACTTCGACACCGTCATCATCACCCAAAACGTGGACAACCTGCACGAGCGGGCGGGCAGCTCCACCGTCATCCACCTGCACGGCAAGCTCACCGAGGTGCGCAGCACGGCCAACCCCAACCTTATCTACACGGTGGATGGCGACGTAAACCTGGGCGATAGGTGCGAGCTCGGATCGCAGCTGCGCCCCAACATAGTATGGTTTGGCGAGGCCGTTCCAGCCATGGACATCGCCATCGATATCGCCTCGGATGCCGACATCTTTGCCGTGGTGGGCACCTCGCTCAACGTGTACCCGGCAGCAGGCCTCTACCGCTACGCCCCCCGCGAGGCACCCATCTACGTGATAGACCCCAACGACGACGTTACCGTGTCGGGCATGGGCGGCCGCGTGGTGTACATCCACGAGAAGGCCACCACCGGCGTGGCGCAGATGAAGGAGCTGCTGATGGAGAAGTACCGCTAGGATTTGGAGGTGGAGCCGATTGAGTAAGCGGGATAACAGAAAGTCCAGATTGCTTCCCCTGAAATTGCATCGACATCAATATAAATTCAATCGATGACCATTGAAATTACATGGTCATCGATACAAATTCAGTCGACAACCATTAAAATTACATCGACACCGATACAAATTCAGTCGACGACTATTGAAATTATATCGGCACCGATACAAATTTGGTCGATGACCATTGAAATTACATCGGCGTCGATACAAATTCGGTCGACAACCATTGAAATTATATCGATGCCGATATAAATTTGGTCGACAACCATTGAAATTCAATCGACGCCGATACAAATTCGGCCGATGACCATTGAAATTACATCGGCATCGATACAAATTCAGCCGATGACCATTGAAATTATATCGGCACCGATATAATTTCAGCCGACAACCATTGAAAAAGTAGCCGCTGGAAGTAAAACGTAAAGCCTACCTGTTGCGAGGTAGGCTTTTTTATACTGTAAGGGGATGGCGAAGACAAGTGCCCATAGCCGTCAAGTTAATAATGTTATTACTGCTACTTCGCCAAATAGCAGCACGTTATCCCCTCCTTGGAGGGGGAAGGGGGTGGGTAAAGAACGCTAAGTGAAATGAAAAATGTTGCTTTAAACGTGCAAACCCACCCCTACCCCTCCCATGAAGGGGATAAACAGTTTCAATCATGCACTAGTGCTTAATATCCATCCCTTTCTTTCTAGAATAAGGAGCTATACAACTCTTAGCTTGACATCCATGGGTGAAGCCTTCACCAAGCAGGGCACGCTACCCTACACCTCTTTCTACTTTCCCTCAATATCCTTTCGGTACTGGCAGATATCCTCGATGGAGACCACCGTCATGCGGTGCTTCTCGGCGAATGCGGCCACCTCGGGCAGGCGCGCCATGGTTCCGTCCTCGTTGGTAAGCTCGCAGAGCACGGCGGTGTCGCCCAGCCCAGCCAGCTTGGCGAGGTCGATAGATCCCTCGGTATGCCCCCGGCGCTCGAAAACGCCACCGGGCTTTGCCATAAGCGGAAATACGTGGCCCGGATGTGCCAGGTCGGAGGGCTTAGCGCCATCGGCAATGGCGGTGCGGATGGTGGTAAGGCGGTCGGCTGCCGAAACGCCTGTGGTTACCCCCTCCTTAGCCTCTATGGTGATGGTGAACGCGGTTTGGTTCTTGCTGCTGTTGGTGGTAACCATCGGGCGCAGCTCCAGCGCCTTTGCCCGCTCGGGCGTAACGCAGAGGCACACGATGCCGCTGCACTCGCGGATCATCAGCGCCATATCGGCTGCGGTCATGTTCTGCGCGGCGTAGATGATGTCGCCCTCATTCTCGCGGTCGTCATCGTCAACCAGTAGAATTCCCTTACCCTGCTGCAGCAGGGCGATGGCCTTCTCCACCCTCTCCCTGTAGTCAGCACCAAAATCGGCTAATCCTTTCATATCTTTCAAAGTTTATGCATCAAAAAAAGCCCCGAACGAGCCAATCTCATTCGGGGCATATATGTAAGATACGTACGTTATACTCACGTAGCAGCTGCTTCTTCTACCATCCAGACTGTAACTGTCGGTTTTGGAGTTTCACCAAATCAGTCCTCTATTGAGGAGTCGCGGACTGTAACCGCCGGTAGGGATTTACGCCCTGCCCCGAAGAAATCTGGTGCAAATGTATAAATAGTTTTGGGGATGATGCACTTTTTCGCGATTATGTTCGGGCAGCGCGCTACGGCTTACTCCTTCTTCGTCGACGAGCAGGTATCCATTCCGAATACCCTGTACAGAGGGCAATTCCCCACGATGCTGGTAACCACAAAAACGGCAGCTAGCACCAGAAGGAGTATTCCAATGGCCCCCATAAGTACGTTGCTCAGGTAAAGGATTACGATAACCACAGCAGCAATAAGGCGCGCCACCCTGTCGACGATTCCCATGTTCTTCTTCATCGCTCAATGCTTAGGATTCAACAATCAAATTGGTTGCTTTTAGAACATCGCTACTAGCAATATGTTTCGCGGGAGTCCGCCTTTATAGGCTGCAATCCCAAAGAATTAGCCGGCAATCATCTTTACCACCTTATCCAGTGCGATGCCAGTTTTTGCCGATACCTCCTCAGCCGTTATCCCGCTGCCGTGAAGCCGCACAATCAGCTGCTTCAACGTTTCGCCAACCTCGATAAGATGGCGGTCGGGGTCGAAGAAGCGGATGGTGTGCTGCCCCCACTCCTCCTCGTGCACCTCGTGCAGAAAGTCAACACCGGCATCCTTCAGCGTTTGGTAAACCTCCTGAAGAGTCTCCGTTTCGAAGTAGAGCTCGAAGCGGTTGCTCGAACGGTTTAGCGTATTGGCAACGCCCAGCGTTTGGGGTATCAGGTGATCGTCCTTTACCTGCCATAGTGCAAACCCACCCTTAAGGATGATGTTCGTACCAAAGTCGCACTCCACGGCAAAGCCAAGCTGGTTAACGTAAAACTCCTTCGACCGCACGATATCCTTCACAAATAGAGCGGGGCTACAGGTTCCTAAGTTCATAGCGCATTATTTACTTTTGATGATGTCCCCTTAAACAAAAAACCTAGGCGCTCACCTAGGTTTTACGTATTCTGATGCCGCTCCTACCTTTTTTCGTTAAGGACATAGCCCTCTACGGCAAGCCCGATACGGACAATCCGCTTACGGAGCCCCTTTACCACGATTGGATTCTCGCGATGCTCCACCTCGATGGTATCCTCGTACTGATCGAGAAACCTTTTTAGGCGGTTGCTTGGACGGAAGAATATCGACGACCCCGTTTCGTAGGTTTGCTCGTAGCCGTACTGCGCCATGATGTCGACAATAGCGCTTTTCTCCTGATCGAATGGCTTATTAAGGTACACCTTGCGCTTCCCGAAACCAACAAAAGGGTAGGTTAACCCAAAGGCAAGCCCAAAAATCAGCATCTTGTAAAGACCTATTTGCTGAATAAAAACGTCTACCGAAATATCTTGACCGCCCTGGAAAAAGTAGAGCAAAATCATCATCAAACTTATCGATACGTAGAAGAAGATGGTAAACTTTAAAGCCCGAATAGCGAATCTTTCCATATGAAATCAATTTTGATGGTAAAATATGATTTTTTCAGCTATAAATAAAACGCAATAAGCTGTAAATTTAAAGGCGATTACAAAAATCTTTGAAAGCCTATGAGCTGGATTTCCGATTTTATTGCCCTATTCTACCCGCATACCTGCCGGATGTGCGGCGCTCCCCTCCTAAAAGGCGAAACCACCATCTGCACCAAATGCGTTGCAAGCCTGCCCTACACCCGCTACTGGGAATACGATGATAATCCGGTTGCCCAAAAGTTCTGGGGGCAGATTGAGGCAACAGCAGGCTGCTCGCTCCTCCACTTCCGCAAGGGAGCCAAGGTGCGCAAGCTAATCCACCAGCTGAAGTATAAGGGCAGAACGGAAGTTGGCTTCAAGCTTGGCTACCTCTTGGGGCTTCACCTTAAAACCAATCCGGTTTATGCGGACATCGACTACGTTGTTCCAATCCCGCTTCACCCCAAGAAGCTCCGCAAGCGAGGCTACAACCAGAGCGACTACATTGCCAACGGGGTTGCCGAGGCGCTAGGGGCAAAATCGGCCCCAGCGCTAGTTAGGCGCAACACGCACACCTCCACCCAAACCCAGAAGAACCGAATGGAGCGCTTCCAAAACGTTCGCTCCATCTTCGAGGTGGTGCAGCCGCAGCTCATCGAGGGCAAGCACATCCTTGTTGTCGACGATGTGATAACCACCGGCGCTACCATCGAATCGTGCGCTGCCGAGCTGCTTAATGCAGCGCCCTGCAGGGTAAGCATCGCCTCTATTGGAACGGTGTAGCATGCTTGCTAAGGATTCTTCTCAAAGCCCAAACGCATAATCAGGGCGGTCTATCCCCTCCACGGGAGGGGGCAGGGGGTGGGTTTTGCTCGTTTAGATCAATATTTAT
This sequence comes from uncultured Acetobacteroides sp., assembly GCF_963678165.1. Classification (NCBI taxonomy): domain Bacteria; kingdom Pseudomonadati; phylum Bacteroidota; class Bacteroidia; order Bacteroidales; family Rikenellaceae; genus Acetobacteroides; species uncultured Acetobacteroides sp. Next base: position 4,226,760 of record NZ_OY782755.1, read on the forward strand.
CACTCCACTAAGCGTTCTTTACCCACCCCTACCCCTCCCGTGGAGGGGATAAACAGTTTCAATCATGCGCTGGTGCATGATATCTATCCTTATTCTTTTCAAAAAACATAGTTCTATGCATCTGATTAGCATGACGGCTATGGCTACCAAACTTCGGCTTGCTTATCTTTGCTTCCCATTAATCTTCATTCCTCGTTATGAAAAGCGACCTCTCCAAGCTGCCCAACATCGGTAAGGACACCGAAGCCAAGCTCGTAACGGTTGGGATTACCAGCGCAGCCGAGTTAAAGGAGGCTGGCGTAGAGCAAGCCTTCCTCCGGCTACAAGCCATCGATCCGGGAGCCTGCCTTAGCCTCCTCTACGGGCTATCCGGCGCCATCGAAGGCGTTAAGTGGAACCAGCACTCGCCCCAACGAAAGCAGGAGCTGCAGGAATTTTACCATCAGGCAAAGAGGATGCTCGATGGCAATACCTCCAACATCGGGTAGGCCGCAATATCGTACAAAATAGCTGTGGGGCTCTTTACGAGGATCGCTTATTCCTCGATTGCAGGTATCTTTGCCTCTTCAAATAAAGGGATTATGGGAAAGAGATTGAGGCTTCTGGCGGCTCTCCTTGGCGTTTTGCTCCTAGCAGGCTGCAGCAGCACCCGAAACATGCAGGTGCTAACGGCTCGACCAGCCAACATCGACGTCGATAGGTCGGTTAAGCGGCTTGCCATCGTAAACCGTTCGATTGCCATTCAGAAATCGGCGGTGGAGAGCGCCCTTAAAGGCGATATCATAGGAACCATTACCAGCGAGCTGACGGGCAGCGATATCAGGCTTTCGCGCGAATGCATCAGCGCCATCAACCAGGGGCTGAGCAACAGCAACCGCTTCGACGTTAGCGTGTACAACCGCGAGCTGCTCAGCGGGAGCCTAATCAGCTCCGAGTTTGGCTCGTGCCTCAGCTGGAATACCATTGGGGAGATCTGCCAAAAAACCGGTGCCGATGCCGTGATCTCCCTCGAATACTTCGATGCCGGCTACACCCTCGAGGACCTGAACAAGGCCAACAAGACCATCGACAAGGTGCTAACCAACCCTACCGGCGAACCGATCTTTAGCGCAGGGGGGACTGCCTCGGCACGCGCTGGGTTCAGGATTTACAACAACCGCAGCCATACCATCATCTACGAAAACTCCTACCGGCACAGCCGCGTTTGGAAGCAGAGCGCCCGTACCTACCTCGAGGCTGCCTCGAAGCTGCTGAAGCGAAACGATGCCGTAGTATACGTCAGCCGCGATTTGGGAACCAACTTCTCGAAGCAGCTCATCCCAATGAGCTACTGGGAGCACCGCCTGATGTTTAAGGGGAAGAATCCCGAATCGGTAAAAGCCGAGAGGCTGGCGCTCACCAAGGACTGGGAGGCTGCCGCCGATGCCTGGCTACGCGCCTACAACAGCGCCTTTAAGCCTAAGGAGCGGGGGGCTATTGCCTACAACCTAGCGCTGGCCAACGAGGTGCTGGGCGATTACGCGAATGCCAAGAAGTGGATCGTTACCTCGTACACCGAGGGGGGCGACAGGCGGGCGCTACAGTACTCGCAGATTATCGACGGCCTTATTGCCGACCACCAGCGCCTACAGCAGCAGAATCCATCCGAAAAATAAGCGGTACACCACCTCAGCAGAGCGGCCACCCAGCAACGGTGGCCTTTTCTTTTCGCGCCGTTTACACAGGCTGGCGTGCCATTGGCATTGCGCCAGCTGCTTTCTGTCATGCCGCGCCGCTAAAGTAGGAGCCCCCGATCTTTTCGTCTGATTTTTGATTCATCTTTGGCCAAAATAAACGAACAAACCAGATGAAAACTAGGATACTTATACTGGCGCTTTTCGCCGTAATTCTGGCGAGCTGCTCGAAGAAGGACGACAGCGTAACGCCTACCCCACCGGATTCGGGAACAGAAGTTGGCTTTCAGCAGCGAACATGGGATGGACAAAACCGTGGCGACGTGTTCTACGAGATCTTTGTCCGCTCGTTTGCCGACGGCAACGGCGATGGCATTGGCGACTTTAAGGGGATAACCGAAAAGCTGGCCTACCTCCACTCCCTCGGGATATCGGGCATCTGGCTAACCCCCATGAACCCTTCGCCATCGTACCACGGCTACGACGTTACCGACTACAAGGCCACCAACCCCCAGTTTGGCACCATGGCCGACTTCGAGGCGCTGCTGGCCGAAGCCAAAAGGCAAAATATAAAGGTGATTATCGACTTTGTGATTAACCATACCTCCAGCCAGCACCCCTGGTTTGTCGATGCCAAGAGCTCGCCCACCAGCGCCCACCGCAGCTGGTACCTCTTTGCGCCCACCGGCTCCATTCAGGAGTGGATCAGCTCGGGCAAGGTGCCAACCGTATCTACCTACAACGCCAGCGAGTGGCACAGCAACGGCGATGGCTACAGCTACTACAACGCATTTTGGGATCAGATGCCCGACCTCAACCTCGCCAACCCCGATGTGGTGAATGCGATAAACGATGCCGCCAAGTTCTGGCTCGACAAGGGGGTAGACGGCTTCCGCCTCGACGCCGTTAAGCACGCCTGGCAGGACCCCAAGGCTGCCGACGGGTACGCCTTCTGGAAGAGCTTCGCCAACACGATGAAGGCGTACAAGCCCAGCGTGTACCTGGTGGGCGAGGTGCTCGACGATGCCCCTGTGGTTGCCCCCTACTTCGGCTCGCTACCCGCGCTCTTCAACTTTAAGGCCTACTGGAAGCTCACCGAATTCCTCAACACCACCACCTACGCCAAGTGGTACCCCAAGGACTTTCAGGATATCCTGAACAGCTACAACGGCTACTCATCAACCTACACGAACGCCACAAAGCTCTCCAACCACGACGAGGATAGAGTCCTTAGCACGTTGGGCTCGGTGATGGGTAGGGCCAAGGTGGCCGCAGCGGTGCTACTTACCATGCCCGGGCAGCCCTACATCTACTACGGCGAGGAGATTGGCATGAAGGGCCTCAAGGCCTCCGGCGACGAGAATGTCCGCGAACCCTTCCTCTGGATGCTGGGCACGGATACCTACCGCACCACCTGGCGCACGCCAACCTTCTCCACCAACGCAACCGTTACGCCGCTTGCCCAGCAGCAGGGCGATGCAACATCGATATACGCCATGTACAAGAAGTTCCTCGAGCTGCGCAACACCTACCCCGCGCTGGCCTCGGGCACGCTCGCCTACGGCGACATCGACAGCCAACCCGACAACGAGCTGGTGTACTACCTCCGCCAAAAGGATGGCGAGAAGCTGCTGGTGATGCACAACTTCGGGTCGACCTCCAAAACGGTGAGCTTGGCCACCATCGTAAAGGCGCTAAACCTCTCCGGCATTAAGGCGCCCGTTGCCCAGCAGGGCGGGGCGAAGGTAACGCTTAGCGGCAGCACCTATACGGTGACGCTTCCCGAATACTCATCGATTGTAGCGGAGATGAACTAACGAAAGGAATATATTTCTAAGGAATACCCCAAAGGGCTTGCTGATGAGGTTCAGCAGGCCCTTTCCCTGTTTTTGAGGTCGCCCTAGGGGTTCAGGAAGCCCAAAATCCTACCTTGGCAGGCCTCGTGACCCCTCGGACAGGGGTCGGTCCCCCTTAAGGAGGCCTTGCGAGGCCTCTTCGAGGCCAACGTTGCCCTCGCCGAGGGGTCGTGAGACCTTACCGAGGCCTCGCATGGCCTCGAAGAGGGGTCGTGAGCCCTCAGCTAGGGGTCGAGAGGCCTCAACGAGGGGTAACGAGCCCTCCGTGAGGGGTCGCAAGGCCTCGGCAAGGGGTAACGAGGCCTATTCGGGGGTAAGCGTTCGCCCCTAAGGCTGGTTGGCGTAGGCCATTGAACCTGCTGGGGGGCTACCTCTTCTTGGATTTACCCACACCGGCCATCGCAATCTCGATATTGGTGTAGGTAACCATAAAGCCCTTTTCTGATTTTTCAAGCATCGGCATCAGCAGGTCGGCAAAGAGGTGGACCTTCTCGGGCTGGTCGACAATTTCCACCACGATGGGCAGCTTCTCGGTGACCTCCCACATGCTGGCCGAGATGATCTTGCTGCTCGGGCCAAACCCCATCATCCCCTTCAGCACCGTAGCGCCTTGCAGCCCATTCTGCTTTGCGAAGAAAACGATGGCCTCGTACAGCGGCTTGTGGTCGATCTTGTCGGTGCTGCTAACGTAGATGCGCATCAGCACGGCTGGTTCTTGCTTCATCCTAGAAAAGTTTTGTGGCTAAATTGCCCAGGTAAACGGCTACCAAACCCAGAAACACGCTTAGCGCGGTGTAAGCGGCAAAGTAGAGAAAGGCCCCATCCCGGAGGAGGCCCAGGTTCTCGTTGGCGAAGGTCGAGAAGGTGGTAAACCCACCGCAGAAGCCAACGGTAAGGAAGAGGCGCAGCTCGTCGGACATCAGCCCGCTGCGCTCCGAGAGGCCGTAGAACAGCCCGATCAGGAAGCATCCGGCGATGTTAACCCAGAACGTGCCGTACGGAAAGGGCGAGAGCACCGCCTGCTGCACGTAGCGCGACAGCAGGTAGCGCGATACGCTTCCCAAAAAACCTCCGGCGCCAATAATTAGAAGAATTCGAAACATTGCGGATTACCGGTTATCGTACAAAATGGCAGCTTACATAAAAAGGATGGAAAACTCCATCCTTTTAGCTGATAATATAGCTTACTCGAGCGAGGTCTTCGAGAAAACTCTTTCCGTTATTCTTGTGTAGGCCCAAGGCAGATAGATGCCCAAGGTTACAATGGTGAGCAGCAGCTGCCCCCAGATGAGCATAAAGTCGCCTCCTTGTTCCAGGTCGTAGTCGAGCGCCACCCTATCGCCAGCCGCATTCTCGCAGCTGGTATGCGATAGCACGTACTTGTAGATCTTCAGGTAGAACAGCGGGAAGTAGATGCCAACCGTAATCACGGTGAGCAGCAGGTGCAGGAATATGAAGCCCATAAAGCGGAAGAAGTCCACCTTTAGCGAAATGCGGTAGCCGTTGTAGCTGCCGTTTACCATCCACTTAAGCAGCAGGGTGTACAGCGGAGCCAAAGCCACCAGCTGGTACACGTTTAGGAGAATGCCCTCCTCCACGCTCTGTACGCCGTAGAGCGCTATAGCGAGAAAGGATATCGCCATAATTGGCACCACCATCAGCAGGGTGAAAATTCCAAACAGGGTAAGCCCATCGCCATCGAACTTGTAGCGAACGCCCTTGTAGCTCGATCCCTCGATAAAGAAGACCATCAGCCGCTGAACAAACCAGGGAAGGTAGATCCCAAGGGTGATAAGGGACAGGAACGTGCCAAGAACAAACGTCCTCAAAAACTCGGATATGGTATACGACGTTGCCAGCCGCTCACCCTGGTACTCGGTGTTATCGGTAGTAAATTTTAGGACGTAGTAGTAGAAGATGTAAATAACGCCCACCAGCAGCAGAAAAGTCAGCACCAGCATCACCGAAGTTCCAAACGAATTATCGCCATTAAGGATTGCCTTCGAACGAATACTGTAGATAATAACAAGAACGATACCTAAGATATAGGTCGAAATCCAGTACGGAAAAAGCTGCTTGCCGTCTAGGTGAAAAGATAGATAGTTTTTCATGGCTTTTGAGTCATTGAAGTCAAAAGATTATCTAGTATTAAATTTGATGCTAAAATAACCATTTAACCCGCACCAACAGCCGAACGCGCAAATAAACAGGTAAAAAAAGATTGACGAACCCCTACTTCGCCTGAAGCAGCCGCGCCCTTTGCTCCATCGGAAGAATGCAGCTGTACACGAAGCGGTTCACCGGAGTTGGCACGCCGTACTTCTCGCCCAGCCGTACAACCGTCCCGTTTTGGTACTCAATTTCCGAAGGCTTACCCTCCATCACATCGCGCGTAAGCGACGAGGTGGTTTCGTAGTCAAAGGTATCGATCATCGCCATTGTCTTGTCAATGATGTCCGGCTTCAGGTTAACCCCCTTTGCCTTGGCAACATGGTACGTTTCGGTAAAAAGATCGACGAGCATTTGTCGGGTTTCAGGAAGTTCTCTAACCGCCCCATACGAAGATCGGCATACCGCAAGCAGCCCGCTGCTGCAGATGAACAGGAACTTCTTCCACGCCTCAACCTCAATGTCGCGTGGTATTACAGCCGTCACACCTGCCCTATCAAAGGCTCCCTTGATACGGAGAACCCTATCGGTTTGCTCGTTGCTATTCTCCCCAAAGATGACGGTTGGGTCGATGCCAAAATGGTGAATCACCCCATACGACTCTACCTTGCTGAAGATTCGGCAAAGCCCCCGAATCACCGCTCGCTCGCCAAGCACCTCGCGCAGCTCATCGGTAGCCATCACCCCATTCTGAAGGGGGATAACAACCGTGCTATCGCCAATCATTGGCTTAAGCTGGGGAGCCATATCACGAACCTGCCAAGCCTTTAGGCAGACAAACACCACATCAACCACACCAACCTCCGCAATGCTGCTGGTAGCCTTGGCTGACTTTACCGTAAAATCTCCATTGATGCTCTTAACCCGCAATCCGTTGGTTTGGATTGCCCGTAAATGCTCGCCACGAGCGATGAAGGTTACATCGTAACCTGCTGCCGCTAGCTTTGCTCCAAAGTAGCCGCCAACACCTCCAGTACCGACAATGGCAAATTTCATCTGACAGATAATTTTTAGTGATGATCTTCTAGGAGAATCCTTCCCAGTTCTTAGCCAACCCTCCGATACCAGTCTCGCGGTAGGCAACCTGGATATCGTTGCCCGTTTCAGCCATAGTTTTTACCACCTGGTCGAATGGTATCTTATGCCCGCCATCGGAGAACAGCGCGTACGAGGCGCACTGGTACGCCTTACCCGCCGCAATAGCATTCCGCTCGATGCAGGGAATCTGAACGTACCCCATTACAGGGTCGCAGGTAAGCCCAAGGTTGTGCTCGAATCCCATCTCGGCAGCATACTCAATCTGAGTAATCGTTCCGCCTAGGATTTGTGCCATAGCGGCAGCAGCCATAGCGCAAGCCGTACCCACTTCGCCCTGACATCCTACCTCGGCACCCGATATCGATGCGTTATGCTTTACAATGTTTCCTATAAGAGCAGCAGTGGCTAGCCCACGCAGTATTTTATGCTCCGAAAGATTCTCGTCGCGATTCAGGTAGAAGAGCACACCTGGAAGAACACCTGCGGCACCACAGGTTGGTCCGGTAACCACCTTCGCCCCTGCGGCATTCTCCTCCGAAACTGCCAGCGCAAATGCGAATAGCAGCCCCATGTTCTTCATTGTTCCCGAAGACTTAGTGGCTCTTATGAATTGTGATGATGCCTTACGCTGCAACTTAATTGGACCAGGGAGTACCCCCTCGTTATCGATACCTCTACGAACGGTATCCTTCATTACCTCCCATATCTCTGCAAGGAAATCCCAGATTCCTGGACCTTCATAATCCTCTACGTACTCCCAGAACGTTTTTCCTTCGGTACGGCACCATTCCATAATCTCAGAGAGCAGATGATGAGGGTAGACCTCCTTGTCATTCAGCAATCCCTTGTCGTCCATCAAGTCGCCACCACCAACGCTGAATACACGCCACGAATCAAGTATCTGATTGTTTATATCGAAAGCAACGATCTCCATCCCATTGGAATGCTCCTCCAAAAAAATATCGGGCTTCCAAACAAACTGAACCTCCTTGGGCATGAGCTCCTTTAGGATAGCCTTATCGGTATGGTGCCCAACACCTGTTGCGGCAAGGCTTCCGTAAAGGGTAACCTTAAACTTTTTGGCATTTGGATTCTTGCTGCTAAAGATGGTTGCTGCCCTCCCCGGTGCTATGGTATGGCTGCTCGATGGTCCATATCCTACCTTAAAAATCTCTCTGATCGACTGCATGTGCGGTGTCTTTTCTATGCTATTATGTCCTGCAAAGGTAAGCCAAAACCTTTTATAGGATATGATTACTCTTTCTTCGTATTTTGATCCTCAACGGTTCCCACGGTGCTCACAACAGGTTTGGCAACCTCTTCGGTCTTTGGCTTCTCTTCTACTGATGTAGCAGCTGCTTTTTCCTGCTTTGGTGCATCTTTAGGTACTGGCTTAAAGAAATCAGGGCGCTTTTCGGTAATATACTGTAGATTCTCCTCAATAGAGAGGATGTAGCTCTGAAGTTTACTGTTTACCTCGTTGATAATATCCAACGACTTATCGGCAATGTTCGTCTTGGCAAAGTCGTTCAGGTTGCCCATGTCGCGCTTAACCTCAAGCAGTTTGGTACGAAGAAACGAGACGCTGGCAGGAAGCGAATCGCCATACTGTGCCTTTATGTTCTTCTCCATCAACTCCGTCTTCTCTATATATCCGTAGAGCTTATTCTCCACCACCATTGCCAAGCTATCGCGCTTCTGAAGTGCGGCAACCTTATAGCTCTGGTTCAGCCCATCGTAGAAATCCTTTACAGCAGCCAACGCCTGCTCGCGACAAATAACGCAAACCGTATTGTTTGCCTTCTCCTTCAGCTTTTCAGGTGCCGAGATATTCTGAGGTATCGATTTAGTCCCCCTTAGTTTGGAAATATCTGCCGTGAAACTCTTATCCAACAAAAACTTTTCGAACTGTGCAATTTGGCTTAGGATGATCTGACCTTCCAAGGTTTGCTCTAAGTTCGAGCGCTTAAAGATATCAGAGAAGCGAAGGCTGCGAAGGCTATTCTCGCATACGTAAGGATCGGTTAGCTTCATATCCTTTTCCAAGGCAACCATGGTTTTAACCATATTCTTGGTTTGCTTCAGGTTCTGATCGTCTTCTAGGTAAAGACTGGCAAAACCAAGGATTGAGGTGTACTCCGATTTAAATACGGTGAGGAAGGTACTGTTTGTCCTATACTTATACTCCACCTCGTCGTAGAGTTTCAACAGCTGGCGGTAGCCCTGCATAACCTTAATCAACCCGTTGGTAATGGCATCTGGGTTGCCCATTCGGAAGTTAAGGCTATACACCTCCATCATGCCCTTAAGATTGGCGAATACGGTTAGGAAGCTAATAAAATCCTTCTCCTGACGGTAGGTCTCATCATTAATCAGCCCCGCCTTATAGTCGTTCTCGATGCGTAGCTTGCGCTTGTCGATGTTCGACTGATTCACCTCATCACCACGAATCTGCTCCATCTTGTAAAGCGACTTGTAGTTGGCAACAACGATGAGCGGATACTGCTTGTAGCCTAGCATCTGAATCAAGCTCTCGCGGGTAATGTCAGGATTTGCAGTAGTATCAAGAAACGACTTTAGCGCTTCGGTATTAAGGAGAATTGGTCGGCTATTCTCCGTGTTAAGCGCATAAATTTTTATTGAATGAAGACGAGTATCAAAGTTTTTCTGCTCAAAAAGGCGGATGGTCGTGCTGAATCTGTACTCCTTTCGTTTCGAGTTAGCCTCCAAGAAATTACCAAACTCGCGTAAAAGCGAGAATACTGCGGCTGTTGGAGTCGGTATCTTCGAAATGTTCTGAAGCTGAGTTGCCACCAACGATACCATTTGATCGCGCTGGTTGGTGGTGATAGCTCGAACCTTTATGTCAGCATCAATCTTATCGGAAGCGGAGTAGAGCGGAAGGTTGTCGATAATTCGGATCTTATCGATCTTATCGCTCACAAACGTTTGGTACTTGTTATCCTTATCCCTATTTATCTGAAAATTGTAGATTGGATAGGCGATATCCTTGTCACCAAAGAACTTTACATCCTTAAGTTGCGCCGTAATGAAAAGATACTCCAGCTTCTCCTCATCAATCCCCCGCTTAAAAAAGCCTTTGCCTTTTGGGTTCTCGAAGTTGATCTCATTTATGAGCTTGCTAAACCGATCCCCGTTCAAGAGGTAGATGTCAGTAGAAAGGTATTGCCACTCACTACTAAAAGGATACTTCACAGAATCAGCAAAGCAAAGCTTTGTGACGATATCGCGCTGCGCATAGCCGCACGATGCTGCAAAAACGAGTAGTGCTGCAACTAGTAACTTCTTCATTACGATTAAACTTTTAGGCTGAAAACTCAAAGGTTCAGCTGTCATTAATGAGGCAAATAGGCTGCTCTAAACCTATTCCTTCACCTTCTTCTCTCTTCCAAACTTAGGGCAACGCTCAAATGGTTTACTTGGATCGAACCACATCCGGTAGGTAATATGCCTTTTGCGAATAGTACAGCCAATTTGTGTCATCAACCTCATCATTACCGGATTGAAATCGCCAACCCAGTTAAACTCGAGCTCGTTATAGCTAAACGTACTGGATGTGGCAACACGCCCAAAAGCCCTAATCATTCCAGCATCGACGCCCTTACCATGAAACTCGGGGACTACCCCAAAAATGATGCCAACAGCACGTCGAGCACGGCGCCTTACCTTAAGGTAGTAGACGAATTTTAACTTCCCCCACCAGTCGAAACGGCCATTCAGCGGCCTTGCTACTTGGTTCAGGTCTGGAATCATTATAAAAAAGCCAATGGGCTCCCCTTCGTGGTAGGCAAAGTAAAGCAGCTTCTCGTCGAGGATTGGCTTCATCGACTTTATGAGCAGCTTGGTGTTGGCCAAAGTCATATCACCGGCACCAACATACTTCCCCCACGCCTTGTTGAATACCACGTTGAAATCGTAGGCAAGCTTATCCAGATCTTTCAGGTTTGCATGCGTAAACTGGTACGAAGGGTTTGCCTCCAGACGAATACCTCGCTCAACTAGGGCTTCGGCTAACCCTTCGCAGCTAATCGGGCGGGTGTAAGTGTACTGGTTGAAGTAGTTTTGGAGTCCATACCCCTCGAAAAGATCGTTGTAGTAGGCTGGATTGTAGTTCATACAGTAGGTTGGCTCCACAAACCCTTCGCTTAGGCATCCCCACCAACGATCGCGGTCGCCAAAGTTCACGGGTCCATCCATTCCCTCCATTCCTTTTGCTTGCAACCACTGCTTGGCTGCATCTATGAGCATGTTCGCTGCCGCTTGGCTATTGATGCACTCGAAAAAACCAACGCCTCCAACGGGCGGCTCTCCCTTCTTAAAGGTTACCGGATCGACAAAGGCTGCAATGCGGCCAACAGCAACGCCCTTTTCATCCTCTAAAATCCAACGGATTACCTCTCCCTTTCTAAATCGCTTATTCCTTTTTGGATCAAAAACCTCCTCTATATCGCTATCAAGAGGTTGAACCCAAATCTTATCATCCCTATAAATTAAAAGGGGCATGCGCAAAAAAGTCTTTTCCAACTCTTTTCCACGTACCTCTTTGAGCGTGTACTGATTCATAATCGTAATTCTGTTGCCGTAAAAATAGAAATTATTGTGGGGAGTACAACCTCGGAATACTGGTAGGCCTAGTAGTAAGGCAAGAGGTCTGATGAGGTATAAATAAAAAAGCCGACTAGATTAAATTTCTTTTCTTTGGCAGGAATAGACAAGCTCGCCAAATCGAGTCGTTTTTATATCTAATCGGCTTTATGCACAAAAGTAATCTTGATTTTTAAGAATTCCATCTTTTAACAAAAAAACCTTAAACATTTCCCAATTAAATGCCTAGCTCACTCCGAACCTTCTTGGGAAGCTTGCATGCAACTTCAAGGTACGACTCGTCAATCCACCTATAGATAATGCCATCTGGGATGGTGCCATCAACCAGCACGGTTACCCAGTAGGTTTTATTCATGTGGTAGCCGGGAAGCACCGACGAATGCTCCTCCTTCATCTCGATAACCTTGTCGGGAGTATTTTTTAGGTTGATGCTAAAATCTCCATCGAGTTTGGTAAGCAGAAACATCTTGCTGGCAACCTTAAATACCAGCGTAACCTCATCGAATGGGAGGCATTCGGTAACGGCAGGTTTGGAGAGACAGTATTCGCGTAATTCCTCTATATTCATTTCAATCGGTAAAAGCAATGCGGCAAATATACCATTTCCCTTCTATCAGAAGTTAGGCTCAAAGGCATTCTCGATAAACTCCAACTCGTGATAGTTCTTGTAGAAAACAATGCTCACGATGTCGAAGCTGGCCTCGCGACCATCGTTGCGCTGCTGCATAAAAGCATCGGCAGCAAGGATGATGTTGTTCTGCTTTTTTCGCACCACCGCCTGCTTAGGATCTTCGAGAAAATGCTGACTCCGCGCTTTTACCTCAACAAAGTGCAGCATATCGTTCTTTTCGGCAATGATATCGACCTCCTTGTGACCGTACCGCCAGTTCTTGAAAAGGATCTTAAAGCCATTGTCGCGAAGATGCAGCATTGCCAGCTCCTCGCCCTTTGCTCCTAGCTCATTCATACTCAAAATCAATTTATGGTTCCTATCGCTTAGGTTGTAAAATGACAACTATTACTAGTACTGTCATACTCCTAGTTTTCAAGGAATATCTAGTCAAACCCAGAAGAGGTCGTTAATGTTTTGTTAATGGAGGAATAAATCAACAAAAAATTAAATGGAATTTTTCTAAATTGCCCCCTGCGAGATAATACAAATTTCAACTAAAAAATGTAACAAGATGAAGAAGATTGCTATTCTAGCTATGTCTCTTTTAATTGCTGGTGCTGTATTTGCTCAAACACCTCAAGCACCTGCTAAGAAAGAAGCTGCTAAGACTGAAAAGAAGTGCTGCGACAAGAAAGATAAAAAAGAATGCACTGAAGGAAAGAAAGAATGCAAGAAAGCTTGCGCTGAAAAGAAGGCAGAAAAGAAAGCTTGCTGCGCTGAGAAAAAGGCTGAGAAGAAGTCTTAATTACTCAAACGAAATAAAAAATCCCAGATCTAAGGTCTGGGATTTTTTTGTTTTATCGGGTTAGCCCATCGAGAGCGACAACCACCTTATCGAAGTTAAACTGCGCCAGCTTTGCCTCCATCAGCTGGGATATTTGCTCGTTGGCAAGATTTCCGATGCTACCCAGATGCTGGTAGTTTAGCTGTTTTGGACGCTTAAACTTACCCTCGGCAATATCGCCACCTACAATCTTGTAGGCATCGCGGAAGGGTTTGCCTTCTACTACTAGGTTATTTACGGCATCGACGCTAAAGAGTACATCGTACTTTTCATCATCAAGAAGACCGTCTTTTACCTTTACCTGCGAGAGCATGTAGGTGGTTATGTTGATGCAGTCTACAATCTTGTTGAAGGCTGGGAAGATGACGTCCTTGGTTAGCTGCAGGTCGCGGTGGTAGCCCGAGGGAAGGTTGCTGGTGAGCAGCATCAGCTCGTTGGGAAGCGACTGCAGCACGTTGCACTTGCCACGTACCAGCTCGAATACGTCGGGGTTCTTCTTGTGCGGCATGATGCTCGACCCGGTTGTCAACTCGTCGGGGAAGGAGATGAAGCCAAAGTTCTGGTTCATGTACAGCACCACATCGTAGGCTAACTTGGAGAGGGTTCCGGCAACGGCAGCGATGGCAAAAGCCACGTTGCGCTCGGTTTTGCCACGGCTCATTTGGGCAAATACGGCGTTGTAGTTTAGCGTTTCGAAGCCCAAGAGGTCGGTGGTTAGTTGCCTGTCCAGCGGAAATGTCGATCCGTAGCCGGCGGCAGAGCCTAGTGGATTCTTGTTTGCCGAGTTGTAGGCAGCCAACAGCATCTCCATATCGTCGGTGATGGCCTCGGCATAGGCGCCAAACCACATTCCAAACGACGAGGGCATAGCTAGCTGAAGGTGGGTGTAGCCGGGCAGCAGCTTATCCTTATGCTCTTTGCTTAGCTCCTGTAGTAGGTCGAAGAGCTCCTTGTAGCAGTACACCACGCGCATTACCTCGCTGCGGAGGAACATCTTGATATCGACCAAGACCTGATCGTTGCGCGAGCGTCCACTATGAATTTTCTTTCCAACCTCGCCCAAGCGACGGGTGAGCAGCAGCTCCACCTGCGAGTGGATATCTTCAACATCGGGCTCGATGGTAAAGCTACCCTCCTCTATCTCGCTGTAGATGTCTTTCAACCCTTTTTGCACCTGCTCAAGATCGGCTGCCGATAGCAAGCCTACCTTTTCGAGCATGCGGGTGTGCGCCAGCGAGCCTAGCACATCGTATTTTGCGAGGTAGAGGTCCAGCTCGCGGTCGTCACCCACCGTAAAGGTGTCGATGGACTGGTCTACCTGATAGTTTTTTTGCCAAAGTTTCATGGTCTTGATTTTAGACGTTAGACATTCGTTCGTAATACAACCGCCCCGCCCTTCGGGCACCCCTCATTGCTTCGAGTATTACACTGCAAACCCTTTTACTTATCTTCTTCTAACTTCGTTTAACTTCTGAAATAACTTCCTCTAGCTCCTCTACAAAATCACCTTCTCCAGCATCTTGATGTACAGCTCTACGCCTTCGTGGATTTCGGAGAGGTGCACAAACTCGTCGGCAGTGTGCGAGCGGGCGCTATCGCCAGGACCGAGCTTGAGCGATGGCGAATCGACCAGCGCCTGATCGGAGGTGGTTGGCGATCCGTAGGTGGTGCGGCCCAGCGCCAATCCGGCCTGAACGATGGGGTGCGAAACCTCAATCTTCGATGGTCGTAGGCGCATCGAGCGGCAGGTAACATCGCTCTTGATGTTCTGCTTGATGAACTCGAACACCTCCTCCAAGGAGTAAGCGTCGGTAAGGCGTACATCCACCACAAACGAGCAGCGGTCGGGCACCACGTTGTGCTGCGTTCCGGCGTTGATCATGGTTACGCTCATCTTTACCTCGCCCAGATAGTCGGACACTACCGGGAAGCGGTAGGTGTTGAGCCAGCTGATATCCTCAATCGCCTTGAAGATGGCGTTCACCCCTTCGTTGCGGGCAGCGTGACCCGACTTGCCGTGCGCCACGCAGTCGAGCACCATCAGCCCCTTTTCGGCAACGGCCAGATGCATCTGCGTTGGCTCGCCCACAATGGCAAAGTCGATGGGCGGAAGCAGCGGTAGCACGCACTCCAAGCCGTTCTTGCCCGAGTTCTCCTCCTCGGCAGTTGCGGCAAAGACGATGTTGTACTTCATCCCCTGCTGATGGTAGAAGTGGGTAAACGTTGCTGCCAGCGACACCAGGCATCCTCCGGCATCGTTGCTGCCCAAGCCGAAGAGCTTATCGCCCTCCACCGTTGGCTCGAACGGATTGCGGGTGTAGCCCGTGTTGGGGCGCACCGTGTCGAGGTGCGAGTTGAGCAGCACGGTGGGCTTCTTGGGATCGAAATCCTCGTTAACCGCCCAGACGTTATTCAGGTAGCGCTGGGTTTTAATGCCGCGCGAGGTGAGGTAGTGGTTCATCAGATCGGCCACCTTACCCTCCTCGCCGCTAAACGACTGGGTGGAGATGAGCAGCTTCAGCAGCTCGATGGCACCGTTTGAGAGCGTTTTGTAGTCCATGCTACGTTGGTATTGCTTCTTTATTTGTTGTATAGCCTTATTTAGAAAAGAGACGCATGCAATGCGTCTCTACCCTGAAACGCTTATTTAAGCTAGTAGAGACGCGATGTTCGCGTCTCAATGCTTATCCTTGTACTATTAACCCACCCCTACCCCTCCCAAGGAGGGGATAACGAGCCTTGATTAAGGTTAACCCGTAATTTTCTAGCTTCAATTTTATTTCGACTAATCCAGCTAAGGTGGGATGTCGCTTCGCTCCACTTCCGTTTATTCCCGTTTAACTTCTCGCTATTCGGAAGACTATAGGCTCAGCGTCGTTCCACAGGCGAGTGGCTCGCCGGAGGCAGTAAGCACATCCTCGGCTTGGGTGATTACCACCGAGCCTACGCCCTTAGCAAGCGCATCGAACGCGTTCTGCAGCTTAGGCAGCATACCTTTAGCAACAACGCCCGTGCTGACAAGCTCACCGAATTCATCCTTTTTAATTAGGCTGATAACGGAACTCTCGTCGTTGATGTCCTTCAGCACACCCTTCTTCTCGAAGCAGTACACCAGCTTGGTGTCGCCCTTCTTCGATAGCGCCACGGCGATGGCAGAGGCGATGGTGTCGGCGTTGCAGTTAAGCAGATTGCCCTTGCCGTCGTGCACGATGGCCGAGAATACGGGGGTGAACCCGTCGTAGAGCAGCTGCTTGAGGTGGTCGTCGTGCACGCTATCCTCGTTTAGGTCGGCTACGAAGCCAAAGTTGATGGGCTCCTTGGGGCGCTGTACGCCGCAGATGATGTTGGCATCAGCCCCCGAAAGACCGATTGCGTTGCATCTGCGTGCCTGAAGGGCAGCCACCATCTTCTTGTTCACCAATCCTGCGTAAACCATGGTAACAATATCGATGGTTTCGGCATTGGTGATGCGGCGGCCATCCACCAGCTGAGGCTCTACGCCCAGCCTTAGCGAAAGCTCCGTGGCAATCTTACCGCCACCGTGGATGAGCACCTTAGGCCCATCTATCTGGGCAAACTTATCGAGGAAATCGGACAGCAGCGCCGGATTGTCGATCACGTTGCCGCCTATTTTTACTATTGTAATCATCTTTTTTAAGATGTTAGATATTAGACTTTAGATTTTAGAGCTGTTTACCTAACCCTGACAGGGTTTTAAACCTGTCAGGGTTAACTGCCATGCGGCGACGAAGCTTTACACTTTGTAAAAGCTCTATTGCCGAGTGGCGATGAAGCTTTACACTTCGTAAATGCTCTTCTGCCGTGCGGCGACGAAGTTTTGCACTATGTAAATGTTCTACTGCCGGGTGGCGATGAAGCTTTACACTTCGTAAAAGTTCTACCCGCGAGCGCCGATAGAACTTTTCCTTAGGTGAAAACTCCATCCGCAAGCGCCGACAGAACTTTTCCTTAGGTGAAAACTCTACCCGCAAGCGCCGACAGAACTTTTCCCTTGGTGAAAGCTCAATCCGCAACCGCCGACGAAGCTTTTCCCTTGGTGAAAGCTCTATCCGCAGCCTCCGACAAAGCTTTTCCTTTAGGGAAAGCTCTACCGGAGCTCGCGGATGCTACTTCGTTGCCGCTATCGCCTTTTTAAAGGCATCGATAAACGCGTCGGCCTCTTTTTGGGTGATGTTTAGCGCTGGCAGCAGGCGTACGGTGTGCGCTCCGGCTGCTCCGGTAAACACCTTGTGGTCGAACACCAGCGCATTACGCAGCGGTCCAGCCGGCTTCTCCATATCCACCCCAATCATCAGTCCTAGCGCCCTAATCTCCTTGATGCCGGAGATGCCCTGCAGCTGCGCCAGGATGTAGTTGCCCATCTTCTGCGCGTTGGCCATCAGGTTCTCCTGCTCCATCACATCCAAAACGGCAATGGAGGCCGCGCAGGCAAGGTAGGCTCCGCCAAAAGTGGTTCCCAGCATGCCGTAGCTTGGCTTAATATCGGGTGCGATGAGCACGCCTGCCACCGGGAAACCGTTGCCCATGCCCTTTGCGGTGGTGATGATGTCGGGCTTTACGTTGAAGTGCTGATGGGCAAAGAACCTACCCGTACGACCGTAACCCGACTGCACCTCGTCGAGGATGAGCTTCGCCCCAAGCTCCTTGCACTTAGCCTGAATGGTTTCAAGGAAATCAGCGGAAGGAATCTGTATCCCGCCAACTCCTTGGATTCCCTCTACAATCACAGCAGCCACCTCGGCATCCATCTCTTTTAGGAATGCCGTAGTATCATTAAACGGAACAAATACGATGTTCTCGGTAGCGTTTACCGGGGCTACAATCTTGGGGTTGTCGGTGGCGGCAACGGCCAACGACGTGCGACCATGGAAGGCGCCCGTAAAGGCGATCACCTTCTTGCGTCCGGTAACAAACGAGGCGAGCTTAAGCGCGTTCTCGTTGGCCTCGGCGCCCGAGTTGCAAAGGAAGAGCTGGTAATCGGTGTAGCCGCTCAACTTGCCCAGCTTCTCGGCAAGCTCGTTCTGCATCGGAATCTTCACCGAGTTGGAGTAGAAGCCGATCTGCGAGAGCTGCTCGTTAATCTTCTTCACGTAGTACGGATGGCTATGGCCGATGGAGATCACGGCATGCCCACCGTAGAAGTCTAAATATTTTGTACCCTTATCGTCCCACAGGTAAGAGCCCTCGGCCTTTACCGGGTTAATATCAAAAACGGGATATACGTCGAATGGAATCATTGCTTTTTAAGATTTTAGATGTTAGACTTTAGATATTAGACCCATCTAAAGTCTAACGTCTATCGTCTAAAGTCTACTTTAAAACGCTACCGGCTTCAGCATCAACCCTGCGGTTTCGGGGATGCCGAACATCAGGTTCATGTTCTGAACCGCCTGACCCGATGCCCCCTTTAGCAGGTTGTCGATGATGCTCATCACCAAAAGGTACTCGCCATGCTTCTCCACGTGCACCAGACACTTGTTGGTGTTCACCACCTGCTTTAGGTCGATGTTTTGGGTGGATACATGCGTAAAGGGTTGCCCCTGGTAGAACTTCTGGTAGAGCGCCACCGCCTCCTCCTCCGTACCGCTAAACTTGGTGTGGATGTTCGCAATGATTCCACGGGCAAAGTCGCCACGGTAAGGGATAAAGTTGATGGCCTTCTTGTAGTCGGGCTGCAGCTGCACCACGCTCTGGGTGATCTCCTTCAGGTGCTGATGCTCGAACGCCTTGTACACCGACAGGTTGTTCGATCGCCAGCTGAAGTGGGTCGATGAGGTGGGCTTTTGTCCTGCCCCCGTGCTGCCCGTCACCCCTGTAATGTGAAGCTCATCGGTAAGCAAACCGTTTGCAGCAAGGGGAAGTAACCCCAGCTGCAGGCAGGTTGCAAAGCAACCCGGGTTTGCGATTTGTGTAGCAGTTTGTATAGCTTGTTTGTTAATCTCTGGTAGTCCGTATACAAAGCCAGTCCCCTCGGGCGATGTTCCCTTAATCCTAAAGTCCTGGCTAAGGTCAACGATCTTAACGCTCGAAGGCATCGGATTCGCCGCCAAAAACTTCTTGGCATCGCCGTGGGCAACGCACAGGAAGATGACATCGATATCGGTGGATACCTCACCGGTAAAGCGCAGGTCGGTATCCCCAAAAAGGTCGGTATGCACCTCGTACACGTAATTTCCCGCGTTGGAGCTGCTGTTTACGTAGGCAATATCCACATCGGGATGGTTTATCAGAAGGCGAATCAGCTCGCCCCCCGTATAACCTGCTCCGCCAATAATTCCGGCTTTAATCATAATTCAGATATTAGATTTTAGACTTTAGATTTTAGACTTTAGAAGGTAGATGGCAGGTGTTAGACTTTGCTTTTGTTGCATTTATCTAATATCTAACATCTAGTGTCTAATGTCTAAAATCTTATATCTAATGTCTTTCATTAAAACTCCACCCCATTAACCTTTTGGAAAATCGAAAGCTGATTGCCCAGAATCTTGGCAAAGCCTCTCACATCGTCGCCGCTCCACGACTTGTTCTCCTCGCCGTAGGCGCCAAACTTGCTCGACATCAAGTCGTGCTCCGACTCGATACCGTTAAGCTGGAAGTAGTGCGGATGCAGCGTGATGAACACCTTGCCGCTAACGTACTTTTGTGAGCTCTCGAAGAACGCCTCTATGTTGCGTAGGGTTGGATCGAGGTATTGACCCTCGTGAAGAAGGGTGCCGTACCAGTCGGCCAGCTGCGTCTTGATAAACTGCTGCCACTTGGTTAGCGTATGCTTTTCTAGCAGATGGTGCGCCTTAATAATAAGGTATGGAGCAGCCGCCTCGAATCCTACGCGACCCTTAATACCAATGATGGTATCGCCAACGTGGATGTCGCGACCAATGCCGTAAGGACCTGCAATGGCGTTAAGCGCGTGGATAGCCTCAACCGGATTGGCGTACGCCTTTCCGTCGATAGCCTTAAGTTCGCCCTTTTCAAAGGTAAGCTCCACGTCGAGCGGCTGGGTTGCGGTGCATGGGGTTGGGTAGGCCTCCTCGGGTAGCTGACCGTGCGACGAAAGCGTCTCCTTTCCACCAACCGAAGTTCCCCAAATACCCACGTTGAGCGAGTAAGTAACCTTCTTTGCCTCGAAATCTACGCCGTGCTTCTTAAGGAAGTCGATCTCGTACTCGCGCGAGAACTTAAAGTCGCGGATTGGGGTGATGATGCGGGCATTAGGTGCGATGGTGTTAAACACCAAGTCGAAGCGCACCTGATCGTTTCCGGCACCGGTGCTACCGTGAGCGATGGCATCAGCTTGCATTTCCTTTGCATACTGCGCAATGGCAATAGCCTGGAACACACGTTCGGCGCTAACGCTTAGCGGATAGGTGTTATTCTTAAGCACGTTACCCATGATAAGGTACTTGATGCACTTGTCGTAAAACTCATCGGTAATGTGGATACACTTGTACGAGGCGATACCAAGGCTCAGCGCCTTATTCTTGATAGCCTCCAGCTCGTCGGCGGTATACCCTCCGGTATCAACCATTACGGCGTGTACTTCGTGACCAAGCTCCTTGCTGAGGAAGAGAGCGCAGAAGGTGGTATCCAACCCACCGCTATATGCTAAAACAACTTTTTCTTTTGACATTTTGATTTGATTTTATAATTAGACTTGAGATTTTAGACCTTAGATTTTAGTTTTTGAGACTTGGCTGTTATTGCATTCGTCTAACATCTATCGTCTAATGTCTAACATCTTGTATCTATTAGGCAAACAACGCCGCCTTAATAAACTTGCCCCTGAGCATGATGAACTCCTTAAGCCTCATAAAGCGCTCGTACAGCTTCGACTTCTTCTTGAAATCCTCCATTGGAGCCTTATCGCCGCCCTTTTGCTTGGCAGGGTCAAATATCATCGCCGTACAGAGACAGTTCTTGCGCTCCTTGCTCATAAGGATCGGGAAGTTAACGCAGCTCTCGCAGCCCTTCCAGAACGACTCATCGTCGGTAAGCTCCGAGTAGGTAACAGGAACGTAACCCAACTCCGAGTTGATCTTCATCACCGCCAATCCGGTGGTAAGACCAAACAGCTTTGCGTTGGGGTACTTGGTGCGCGACAGCTCAAAGGCCTTCTCCTTGATCTTCTTCGCCAAGCCCACCTTACGGAACTTTGGCGATACAATCAGACCCGAGTTGGCAACGTACTCCTTGCCCCCCCACGTCTCGATGTAGCAGAATCCGGCCCACTCCACACCCTTGTAAAGTGCGATGATGCCCTTCCCCTCCTCTATCTTTTGGGCGACATAGGAAGGGGTACGCTTTGCAATACCAGTTCCGCGCTGCTTGGCCGATTCGGCCATCTCGTCAACGATCTCCTGGCTGTACTTGATGTGGTCGGTAGTTGCCACCGTTACCACAAAATCATCAATATGCATGATGCCTCTAAAATTGTACTGTGATGAATGAATTGCGTTGATTTCGCTCAGGGCGACTTATTGGTTACTTGCAGAAAAGTTCAATATACGATGCCAGAAGAGGCGATTGCCAATTTAGCTAGCTGCAAATAAAGATTGATTGTGAGAGTTTGTCCTAGTGGGACAAAAAAGAAATTACCGCCGGCTTTCCCGTCGGTTAAGGCTAGATGAAATAGTTGCGAACGAAATAGCAAGCTGACGTTGAGCGGAGATGCCCATCGAAACAGTCGAACTTAGTATGCTTTGCTTGTTGTCCATCGCAATTTTGCCTTTTCAGATGGTGCAAATGTAGATATTATAGTTTCCATTTATCATTCAGCCCTTTTTATTTCTTTTTTTTTAACAGATAAAGGCTGAAGAGAATCGAAACCGTTAAACTTTATCCCAATGTAGATGTTTCGGCCCATTAGAATCTCATTAGAGCTACACCTGCATATTTGATAGGTGTAATTATTTACTACATTTGGCGCCGAGGGAAAACACACCACATTTTTTGTTCATATGTTTAATTCTATTTTACGCACCCGCTTCAAGGGGTTACTCAGCTTAGCTGGAATTTACGTTGCCATTGCCATGGTAACCCGTACGTATCTTCTCTTCTTCTCACGTGCCGATGTTTCGTGGAATATCTGGAACCTGATAAAGGTATACGCCATGGGTGCCTTCTACGATATTGTCTCGGTAAGCTATATGCTCATTCCGTTTGCCCTTCTGGTAACGCTGCTCACCGACAACGCCTTCTACAAGCGCTGGAGGATGACATCGGCGATCGTATTCTACACCATACTGATTGCCGCAGCCATATTTGGCGCCTTTGCCGAGTACTTCTTCTGGGAAGAGTTTAGCACCCGCTTCAACTTTATCGCCATCGACTATCTGGTGTATACCTCGGAAGTTACCAACAACATCTTCGAGTCGTACAACATACCGCTGGTGGTATCGCTTTGGACCCTTTTCACAGCGGCTGTTGCCATATTCGCCATCCGCAAGAAGTTGTTTACCCCAAGCGAGCGCATTAGCACCACCATTTGGCAGCGCCTCAAGGTGGGTAGCGCCTTCATCATCTTCCCCTTTATCGCCTTCTTTGCATTCGGACAGAATACGGAGAGGTTCTTCGACAACCAGTACAACAGCGAGCTGGCTAAGGATGGCGTTTACTCGCTGGGCTCGGCCTACATCAACAACGAGCTCGACTACCACAAGTTTTACATCAACAACGATAATAAATCAACGCTTGCCGAGCTCCGTAAGCTGCTAGCCACCGAAGGTAGCCAGTACACCAGCAGCAACCCCGATGACATCACCCGAAAAATCACCAGCCAAGGAGAAGCAAAGAACTACAACGTTATCCTCATCTGTAACGAGAGCCTGAGCGCATCGTTCCTCGGAGCGTTTGGCAATACCGAGAAGCTAACGCCCAACCTCGATAGCATCGCCAAGCAGTCGATGCTATTCACCAACCTCTACTCCACAGGAACCCGTACCGTTCGCGGCATGGAAGCCATCACCTTGTCTATCCCTCCAACACCTGGCTCAAGCATTGTACGTCGTCCGGGCAACGAGAACCTCTTTACGCTGGGCTCAGTCTTCAGCCAAAAGGGCTACGACACCAAATTCGTTTATGGTGGCTACGGCTACTTCGACAACATGAACTACTTCTTCGGGAATAATGATTTTAAGGTGGTAGATCGTAACTTGTTTACCAAAGCCGATACCCACTTCGCCAACGCCTGGGGTGTTTGCGATGGCGATCTCTTCAATAAGGTTATCCAGGAAGCCGACAGCTCGTATGCATCCGGAAAGCCATTCTTCCAGTACGTAATGACCACCTCCAACCACCGCCCCTACACCTATCCCAATAATTGCGTAGATATTCCATCGGGCAGCGGGCGCGAGGGTGCCGTTAAGTACACCGACTACGCCATGGGCCAACTTATCCGCGATGCAAAGAGCAAACCTTGGTTTAAGAATACACTCATCATCATTGTAGCCGACCACTGCAACAACAGCGCTGGGAAATCAAGCATGAACATCGAGAAGTACCATATCCCATTTATAGTGTACAACCCAAACTTGGTAAAACCTGCTAAGGTTGAAACCCAGTGCAGCCAGATTGACGTTGCACCTACCATTCTTGGACTAATGGGCTGGAGCTACGAGTCGAAATTCTTTGGCAAAAACATCCTTACCATGAAGCCCAACGAGCAACGCGCCTTTGTTGGCACCTACCAAAAGTTGGGCTACCTAAAGGGTAATAAGGTGGTGATACTGGACGTACAGCATCAAAGCGAGTTCTTCACCTACAATAAGAACTCCAACAACCTAACTCCAGCATCAAAAGATAATGCCTTGCTTAACGAAGCCGTAGCCTACTATCAAGGGGCTTACTACCTATACAAAAATGGGCTTACAAAGAATTCTATTAACAAGAATCCCCCAATGGCACAAAAACGTTAGCAGTAGCCATCGATAAAATACAAAAAAGGCGTACCCAAAATGGGCTACGCTTTTTTTATGCTTTACAAATACCTACAACAGCATTTATGCTTTTAACAATGTTTACATCTTTAATAGAACTTTCCAAAAGACTTTCATCGAGCTTTTTAAAAGCATACGTTGTTTAAATCTATACCTCGCTCTTGTAGAAATAAAAACAAGGTTAGAAATGAAAAAAGGGATAGTCCTACTGCTGCTAATATTTGCATCGCTATACCTTCCTGCTCAGCATAGAAGGATGGAATCCCTATTACCATTCGAAAACTATAGTTCTCTAGTATCACAGATCAGCAGCGATATTATCCACAACCTTAGCAACCAAAATATATATACCCTGCTTGATTACCGCTTCACAAAACAAAAAAATCAGGAAACAAAACAAGTTTCCAGGATAGAAACCAGCCACATCTTGAGTGCCATACTACTCCTTGCACTTCTTTTAAGCGGTAGCCTAATCGACTTTTTAATCAAAAGTCGCCAGAAAGAGAGAAAAGCAAAGATGCAGATTCTTGCGCAGGTAGAGCAGCTGCAAGCACAGGTCGAAGAATTAAGGATCAGCAATAAATCAAAAGACCGAATGTTATCCATCGTTGCCCACGACCTGCGAAGTCCACTCGCTACCTTAAAAAACATACTAGACCTACGCAAGTCAAGGGATCTCTCCAAAGACGAATTCGACGAAATTATTCCGCTGATGATCAAGGAGGTAAACGGTTCGCTCGAACTTACCGAAGAGATTCTCTACTGGGCTAAAAGTCAAATGGAAGACAGCAGCTCTTCTCCCACAAAAGTTGACATCAACCAAATTCTTGAAGAACAAGTCAATCAATTCTGCATATCCGCAAAATCGAAAGGCGTTACGCTAAAAGTCAAAAGAACATGTGGCGAATGCACTGCATTAGCCGATGTCAACATGATAAAAACTATAATTCGAAACCTGCTTGGAAATGCCATTAAGTTTTGTCGATCCAACGACTGCATTACCCTGAGTGCTCAGAAAAATGGCAAGGCTACTCTTATAAAAGTGGCTGACACAGGCATCGGAATATCACCCAATAATCTATCTAAGCTGTTTGGTTCTAGCACAATTACTACAAAAGGAACAGCAAACGAAAACGGTTCGGGATTAGGATTAACCCTTTGCAAAGACTTCGTCGAGAAAAATCATGGCAAGATATGGGCGGAAAGTGAAGTTGGCAAGGGTAGCACCTTCTACTTTACATTACCCTAACAGTAACTATTTTTTCCCCTTAGCTCGGAGGGAAAATAATCGCTTTTACATATATTTACCGCTCTAACATTCCCAATAGAATTGTTGGAAATGCATCCAAGCATGAAATAGCATGCTGCATTAACGAAATCTAGTAAAGCGACATAATTATGAAACGAGCATGAATCTACAGATTTACCAAGGTAGATGAAAATCTGTCATGCGAGTTACATGTGACCATTAAGAAACAATTATTTTCACATGAAAGCACTACTGATTATTGACATGCAGATAGGGCTGTTTACCCCATCGACACCAAGATTCGATGCCCATGGTGTAATTAGCAGAATAAATGCCCTTTCAAAAAAGTTTCGAGAATTAGAATGGCCTGTTATCTTCATCCAGCACGATGGTACCAGCCAAGACTACCTCCTCCCCAATACCCCCGACTGGGAAATACTTCCATCGCTCATCCAAAAATCATCCGATATTGTAGTTGGTAAAACAGCCAACGATGCATTCTACAATAGCAATCTGCAAGATATTTTAGAAGCAAAAGGTATTACCGAACTGATAATAACCGGTTGTGCTACCGATTTCTGTGTTGATACTACCGTTAGATCTGCACTAGGACGAAATTATAAAATTACAGTTATCGAAGATGGACATACAACTGGTAACCGTCCTCATCTTGATGCCCAAACCGTTATCATGCATCACAACTGGATATGGAGCGAACTTTCTCCTACCGCTCATAGGCTAAAGGTGAAACCATTTGATGAAGTAATTGTAGAAATGTAGCCTTAAGGTAATCGGGTCAGCTCAACAATTATTTTTTCATGCTCGGGGAAAGCCTTTATGAGCCTTGACCTATCAGCAAGTTCAAAATCTGTGAAGTCGAAGCCTGGAGCTACCGTGCAACCCACTAAAGCAAATCCATCATCTACCACACGTGAGGCAAACCAGCATCCTTCGGGTACTACCTGCAAGGGTTGCTCGCCCTTCTCTAAATTCTTTCCCAACTTAAGAATCTCAAGTGTTCCTTTGGGATGGATAACCACTATTTCTAAACCAACACCCTCGTAGTGGTGCCAAAGCTCATCCGATTTAATGCGATGAAAGGCAGAGAAGTTTCCTGTCTCCATCATGAAGTAGATTGCGGTGCTTACCGAACGGCTACCTCCGCAAAAGCGATGATGAAGGCATTCCTCTGCAATTCTATCCGTCGAACGGTACATTTCCCGATAGTAGCCTCCCTCGGGATGAGGAATAAGTTGTAGTTGCCGAATAATATCTTTTGCAGCTGTCATGGTTACGCTTTTTATATCCACACAAAATTACGATGCCTTTCCTGAAACGTAAAATTAAAAAAGGAGGTTGCTGTAATAGCAATCTCCTTAAGTTTAATACTTACTTGTAAAACCTTCTTAACAGTACCTTTTGCAGCTCACGCTCAATTATCGTATGTGCGAGTTCCTCCTCCACGTTACAATCCTCCTTCCTCTGCAAAACACCTAATACATTAATATCAATTTGATAAAGCAGATTCTTTAAACGGCTGACATCGTTAATCCCAAGCGCTACAATATGGTTGTACACTTGAATGTAAAGTTCCTCGTAGGCTTGAGGAATATCGTTGCTATACGCGATGGACATCCCCCACATCCCAAAATCTTTCTCCAGCTGCCTAGCAACATCCGCAATTATCTCCTCCCGAAGCAGCGCATCCTCCATTTGCTCCCTCGTTACAATTCTATCAAAAGCACTGTTCTTCTTAGGACTTCTTTCCATCTATGTTGATGTTAAATATGAGAGTCTCTGTTTGCAGCAGCGTTTTACGCTTATCCTTCTTAGGCGAATAAACGTAGGCTCGTATAGTTAGAACTTCGTTCTTCTCTTTCCAATACGTAGAGTAACTAATAAAAGGTCCTCCCATAAAATCATTTTTCACATCCCAAAAACCTCGCATACGGTACCATGTTCGACCCTTATATATGAGCTTTTCTACTTTTGGTGCAACAGCCTTACCTGTTACCATGTAGCTCCCATCACTTGGACCTGGAACATGCTGCTTTGTATACCAATCGGTCACAAAGCATAGGTTCTCCACAGTAAAGTCCGCCTCTCCTTCGTACTTGCTGGTAAAAATCAGCAATCCCTGACTCGACAGGTTGGTCTCCAACGAAATCCATATAAAGTTGGTCTTGCTGGTACGCAGCTGATAGCCTGCCGGGAAATAGATGTCAAACCCAAACTTATCTCGAACAGCAACCGTAAGCCCAGCATCTGCCTTCGATTTTACAACCTGGGCATACCGATCCTTCTCGGTTTGATCAAAAATCGTCCTAAGCCTCTCCGCATTCTCCTTTACATAGCTTGCTGCAACTTCTACAGTGGGTGCTTCTACAGCTACCACAACCTGAGACATCGCATAGACATCAGCCTGAATAACCAACCGAGGTCTTGCAAGTCTTGGGTCTATTTTAGTGATAACAAGATTACGGAACTTTTGAGCCGCAGCAACAAACACATCCCTACTTACATGCAATACGTGAAAGTAAGGCTCTATCTGTGGAAGATAGGGGTAAGGCTCGGTTAACGCCTCGCGATAGGCTTCTCCAAGCTCCCCCTTCCAGCTTTCTTCGCTAAGAACAACCAGCACATCGCAAGCTGCACCAGCCGGATTAGGAAGCGTTGCCCCTCCTCTTTTGGCATCCTTGCATCCTGTCAGCACAGCAAGCGGGAGTAGCAGAAACAGAACAGCTCGTAGCGGTTTCATATATGGCGTTAAGTAGAGAACCGTACCCAATGCGGTTCGGCATAGGCAAGGTAGGGAGATTTTATTGCCTTATCAACCCTACAGCTACGCTGGCTGAGGCAATCCTATCGCTATAGCTGCTAGGATAGCGGATAACCTTTAAGGGAAATGACCTACCCTCTCAACAAAAAGAGTTATCCCTCGAAGGGTAACTCTTTTCCTTCGAGGGATAACTCTTACTGTCGTGAGGATAACTCTTTCCGACGCGTAGATAACTCTTACTGACGCGTGGATAACTCTTTCCGACGTGAGGATAACTCTTATCCTCGAAAGAATCTCATCTAGTGCTTAAACAGCTTAACTATATCGTTACCGTTGGCAAAGATAAGCAGGGCAAACAGGATGACCATCCCCACAATCTGGGCATACTCCATAAACTTTTCGCTAGGCTTACGGCGCGTAACTATTTCGTAAAGCAGAAACATCACATGTCCTCCGTCCAATGCGGGTATTGGAAGTATGTTCATTACGGCAAGGATGATGGAGAGGAATGCGGTCATGTTCCAGAACAGGTACCAGTCCCACGTACCAGGGAAGAACTTGCCAATGGCTATAAAGCCACCCAACGACTCGTATGCCTTTGTTTCGGGCGAGAAGATCAGCTTCAGCTGCTTCACGTAGTTCACCGTCTTATCGAAGCCATGGCCAATTCCGGCAGGAATCGATGCCCAAAAGCCGTACTCAATCTTACTAAACTTAAACTGGTTAAGGCTAAGCGCAGTGCCAATCAGCCCATCGTTATTGGGTGCAACGCTAAAGTTAACGGTATCCTTACCTCTAACAATGGTTAAGGCAACCTTCTTATTCTTATGCTTCGAGAAGTAAGTTCGATACTCGTCAACAAAGGTCATGCTTACCGTATCCACCTTAATAAGCCTATCGCCAGCCTTTACACCGGCAGCTTTAGCGGGCATATCCTTAGCAACATCCTCCACAATATACTTTGCACGTGGACCGAACATCCCTTTTGCCTTCAGGATCTCAGGAACAAATTTCTTGTTTATGGCAACATTAACCTGCTTGCCATCACGCTCTACCTTTACGTTCTTTACCTCATTAAAGATGATATCGCCCTGCAGCGTTGCAATATTTTCGAGTGGTTTCCCATCCAGCGAGATAATCTTATCGCCGTTGCAGAATCCGATGCGCTGCGCCAAGCTATCAGCCTGAATACCGTAGGTAACATCCTTGTTGGCAATGTACTCCTCGCCCCAGGTGTACAGAACGGCTATATAGATAAACAGGGCTAGTACAAAGTTTACCAACACCCCACCAATCATGATCAACAGGCGCTGCCACGATGGCTTTGCACGAAACTCCCATGGCTGAGCGGGCTCCTTTAGCTGCTCCTTGTCCATGCTCTCGTCCATCATCCCGGCAATCTTAACGTAGCCGCCAAGAGGAAGCCAGCCTACTCCATACTCGGTTTCCCCCTTCTTAAACTTAAACAGCGAAAACCAGGGGTCAAAGAAGAGGTAGAACTTCTCTACGCGAGTCTTGAATAGCTTTGCAAATAGGAAGTGCCCCCCCTCGTGGAGCAGCACCAGAATCGAAAGGCTCAGAAGTAGCTGGGCTACCCTAACTAGTATTTCCATTTTTTATCGAATTAGCGATGTTGTAAGCTGCCTTACTGCGGCATCGGTTTCGCAGTAGTCGGCTAGCGTTGGTTTGTTTATGAAGGATGCCCTGCACATCACCTTCTCGATGATGTCTGACATCTCTAGGAATCCTATCCTACCCTTTAGGAATGCATCAACCACCACCTCGTTGGCGGCATTTAGGATGCATGGCATGTTTCCACCCTTGCGCATGGCCTCGAAGGCAAAGGCAAGATTGCGGAATTTTGTCGTATCAGGCTCCAGGAAGGTTAGCGTGCTATAGTCCTTAAAGCTTAGGCGCTTAAAGTCCGTTTTCACCCTCTCGGGGAAGGTAAAGGCATACTGAATGGGCAGCTTCATATCGGGTAGCCCCATCTGCGCCTTAATCGACGAGTCCTCGAACTGTACCATCGAGTGGATGATCGACTGCGGATGGATCACCACGTCAATCTGATCGGGCGTTACATCGAAAAGCCACTTAGCCTCAATCACCTCAAATCCCTTGTTCATCATCGAAGCCGAATCGATGGTAATTTTTGCCCCCATGCTCCAGTTCGGATGCTTAAGGGCATCGGCACAGGTAACCGTTTTCAGCGTATCAATATCGGTATGAAGGAATGGCCCCCCCGATGCGGTAAGTATCACCTTATCGATAGAGTTCATCTCGCCAACCAAGCATTGGAAGATGGCAGAATGCTCCGAATCAACTGGGATTATGGGTGCCCTATACTCCCTCGAAAGAGCCTTAATCAGCTCCCCAGCCACCACCAAGGTTTCTTTGTTGGCAAGGGCAATTACCTTATTCGATTTGATGGCGTTGATGGTTGGCAGCAAGCCGGAGTATCCAACCATCGCCGTCAGTACAACATCAATGGTTTCCATCTCCACCACCTGCTCTATAGCCTTAGCGCCGGCGTACACCTTAATCGGATGGCTGCCCAACGCATCGACAACCATTTTGTACTTCGCCTCGTTGCCAATAACAACGGCGTTGGGCTGATATTTAATAGCCTGCTCGATGAGCAGCTCCACGCTATTGTTTGCCGTTAAAACCTCTACCTCAAAGAGGTCTGGATTTGCCTCTATCACCTCTAGGGCTTGCGTGCCTATTGAGCCTGTAGAGCCAAGTATTGCAATCCTTTTCTTAATCATATCTAAAAAATAACGTACTGCTGTGGGTTAATCGGTACCCCGTTGTACCAAAGCTCGAATAGCAGTTCAGCCGTATTCTTCTGCTCCTTCCGCGTTCCCACTACAGCAATAGCCTCTCCGGCCCTAACCTTTTCGCCGACCTTCTTAATCGCCTGCGAATTGTACCTATATACTGATATCAGATTATTGCTATGCTGAATAACCACGCTATAGCCAAACTCCATGCTCCAGCCTGCGCTAACCACAGTTCCCTCGAGCGCTGCCAGCACCAGCTCGTTGGGAGCCACCGACAGCACAACCCCCATCTGCCCGGTTTGGCTGTTGAAAGGCTTAGTAACCTTCCCCTTTACCGGCGTGTAGAATCGTACCCCAGATATTCCCTGTGGCTTCTTGGCCTTGTCGAAAACGCCCAGCTTATACTTCTCAGCAGCCTCCACCTCGGCCCTGAACTTCGAATCCTCCTCCGAACGCCCAACATTCAGATCCTTGTACTTTTTGGTGGTGTCGGGCCTGCTTTCGATAACCTCGGTTGGCCGCCCCGAAAGAACTCGGTTCACATTGTCGAGATGCCGCTGCCACATGCTCAGCTCCCGCTCCAGCGAGTCTACCTTAAGCGCATTGGCAACAATCGTCCGCCGGGTGTTCTTATCCGGATACCCCGGGATAAACTCGCGCAGAGGCGTAAACGAGATGAGGATGGTTACCGCAAAAATGATCAGGATGATTAGCGAACCAAAGACTACCAGTACGTTCATTCGCGAAAGGCGAAGGAACCAAACCTCCTCGAGGTTGGAGTCGTTGTAGATGCTAAGACGGTACTTATGGTGCAGCTTGGAGATCAGCTTCTTCTTTTTGCTCTCGGCCATTGTAGGGTTATGTTGACGACCACAAATATATAAGATTTAAGCTTACCATCTCGCAAAAAGACAAATAGGGCTGGGATTTCACTTTTAGAATATAGGCTTGCAGCTGTTTTCTTAGCTCGCTACGAATCTGTCTTGGTTCTATCAGGCATAGCCGTCAGCGAAGGATAGTATTACTACGGAAATGTATAATCAGGGCACATTATCCCCTCCCGAGGAGGGGCAGGGGGTGGGTTTGCTCGCAGAAATCAACATTTCTACTTTATAATATGCCCCCTCCCCCTACCTGCACCTTAGCAGCTTCGGCTAATCGGTTACAGCAACATCAACGGTTTCGCTCTCCCAAAGGCCGTGCTTGGTGCATACAGCCATCGCGGTAAGGTTCAGCGCCATCTTCGGAACGATATAGAAATCGACCTCCACATGGCCTGGCTGGTTACCCATTGCCCCCGGCATAAAGTGCACCTGCGCCAGCAAGGTTTCCCGGTTCCAGAGCTGGATGGTGCTAATGTAGTGGTCGTAGTCGTCGGGATGCACGTACTGATCGCCCAAGGTTACCTTAACCTTCAGCTTCTCGTTGCGCTTCGCCTCGCGCGCGCAGATAATAAATGGGGTATGGCGGTCGAAGTAGTCCTTGCGGCATTCCTTCTCCTCGTTGCTGATATCAACAGGTTTAAATACTAGTGGCATAAGGCATTTTTGTTTTTTACCCCACGAATTTACAGCATAGTTTCCAAATTGATATAGGAACCATCCGCAAAATAACTGCTATATTTTTCGGAAACCCTTGCAGAATCGGAAAAAGGAGTTACCTTTGCAGAGCAATTGAGAAAAACAGACAACTATCAAGTTTAAGATATAACATTGCGGGATGGAGCAGTTGGCAGCTCGTTGGGCTCATAACCCAAAGGTCACAGGTTCGAGTCCTGTTCCCGCTACTACAAAGACCTTCAGGAATTCCTGAGGGTCTTTTTTTATTATAATACCCTTTAAAATCTAGCATCCATCCCCATTTGCCAATCAGCGAAACCTCCGAATAGCCATTACCCTTGTAAACCCAATTATTACATCCGCATTCCAGCAGCTTGCAAAAACATTCCTCGTACTCGCGCATTTCTTTCACGTAATCGATACTACATTCCTTGCACTTACTCTTGCGTTTTACCCACTCGCTACTACATTCCCCGCACTTACTACTGCGTTTTACCCAATTGCTCCCGCGTTCCTCGCACTCGCTACTGCATTCTACCCACACACAGCTTCACCTCGCACAACAGCACCTACACCCCAGCCCCAAAGCCATCGGAGCTGCTGTTACAACCAAATTTTACCAATGCGGAGGCATTTACCTCTTCTCCCGAGAACAACTGCACGAATAATCTCCTACATTTACCAACAGGTTAGCCGCTAATAGGCAACCCCGCACATATTTTACCACCTACACAACGGCCGAAATGAAGAAGCTTCTATACCCTATCCTACTCGTTAGCATTGCCAGCGCCAGCCGCGCGCAGGACTTTCTTCCTACCTTTAAGGCATCATCCGACAGCTTAAAGAAGTACGTATACTTTTTGGCATCCGACAGCCTCAAAGGCCGCAGAACCAGCAGCCAAGGGCAGGAGATTGCAGCAGCCTTCATTGCCGGCAAGTTCAAGGAGGCAGGGCTTACCCCCATCAGCCCTACCAGCGCCACCCCCTTCTACCAACCCTTCGCCCTGTACACAGCCCCCATCAGCTTTAAAGAGGCAGCCATTAGCATTAAAGGTTCATCGAAGAAGGTTTACCTATTCAGCGACATCATGCTCCTCTCGGAAAGCGGCATTGCCAACACCTCAGTAACCCCTTACTTTGGCGCCAACGGCAGCCAACCCGATAGCACCAGCTATGCGCCCGTACTAGCCGCCGAATCTATTGATGATGGCCTAAGCAAGCTAAGCCGCGCCTACACCGAAAGTAAGGACGCCAAAAGAACCTTTCTCCTGGTTCTCCCCTCCCAGAAAGTCGTAGAGTTTAACCGTAGCAGGCTCATTTTTTCGGCGTCGCTCATGCAGAAGACCAATAAGGACGGCGACACCCTTTTCTACACCCCCATGAACGATCCTGTGCTAGCAAAAGAAAACATATACTACCATAAAGTTCTTCCATTTCTGGCCAAGCACCCAGGCATTAGCATCCTGCTCACCGACGAAATCTTCCTCAAAAAGCTCTTCAGCAAAGACGACCTCGAAGGCTACCCCCAGGTAAATAAAGCATCCGTAGGAAAAACATTGGTGATTAGCGGCAGCTGTGCCGCCGATAAGCTCAAAAAGATTCAAACCGAAAATGTAGTCGGAGTATTCGAGGGAACCAAGAAAAAGAACGAAGCGATAATCGTATGCGCCCACTACGACCATATAGGTACGCTCAAGAATAGCACGAGCACCCCAACAGACAGCATCTGCAATGGTGCCGACGACAATGCCTCAGGAACATCAGCAATCCTCGAAGTCGCCCGCCTACTCGAATCAGCCAAAAGCAAAGGTTACGTTCCCAACCGAACGATCATCCTGGTAGCCTTTACCGGCGAGGAGCTCGGACTATTTGGGTCCGACTTCATGGTTAACAACCCCATCTTTCCCCTATCCAAAACCGTAGCAGTAGTAAACCTCGATATGATCGGGCGATCCAACGGGACCCATTTCGACTCAGATATGTACGCCTATCCGCTTACACTAGGCAACCCGAGCAGCAAGTTCGGGCAATGCCTAAGTCAAAGCGCCAAGATCGCCAAGTTAAACATCAACAATACTATTTCTGAAAGGGAGCTCGAGCTATGGACGCATGGTTCCGACCATGATAACTTCGTAAAGGCAGGAATACCAGCCATCGTTATCACCACCGGCGAGCATGCCGACTACCATACCCCTGCCGATGAAGCCAGCAAGATTAACTATCCACGGCTCGAACGTATTACGAACTTCACCTTCTACACCGTTTGGAAGTTAGCCAATCAGTAAACCATTACTTTAGTCTTATAGTTCCGACGATTCGCCTGTAGAATTATCAGCGAGGTATACATTACTGATCGAAGTGCTGGTTAGAAGAACATCAACATATCTGAAACAACATAACACAAATTAATACCACCCCATAAACACTATCGCAATATAGCCTGTTCTAATGGTATAAAAATTTAGCCATGAACAAGCTTTCCAACCTCTACTACGAGATAAGAAACTACGAGAAAAACCTTGTAAAGCCATGCCTTATAACAAAGGATACCGATTCTTCCTTTGAAGTCTGGATCTCGAAAGGGAATTCGAGCATTTTTTTCAGCAGCATAGTGCTCTTCCCCGATCACCTTACCATTAAGTTTAATCCCCACATCATTAAGGATACCTACGACTACATACCCAATCCTCCCAAGTCGAGGTACGAGTACCAAGTCACAGAAACCGATATTGAGAAAAACATCGATAGCCAGCTGAAGCGCACCATCCTGGATCTTGTCCTATGCGCTCGCAACGAAAGCTGACCGCTGCTTTTCGAATTCCCATACTCAGCTTACAACCCCTTCCGTAAGGGCATAAAAAAAGCCCCCGACCTTTCGGTCGGGGGCTCTATAGGTTTGGCGGCCACCTACTCTCCCGCTTGGTGTAGCAGTACCATCGGCGCTGGCGGGCTTAACGGCCCTGTTCGGAATGGGAAGGGGTGGAGCCCCGCCGCCTAGCCACCTAAGTCTTCTTTTAGATCCTAGTATTTAGCACCTAGATCTTAGACTTCATAGCATATGCCATTCAATCCTCATATAGCGTCTAATATCTAGCGTCTAAAATCTTATATCTTTTAGATTTTGACATTCTTCGGACGAAGCGGCGTCTGCCCGCTAAGGGCGCGGCCCTCTCGGAGCTCGTTCGGGCAATTAGTACCGCTCGGCTAAGCGCATTGCTGCGCGTACACCTGCGGCCTATCAACGTGGTAGTCTCCCACGGCCCTTAAGGGAAGTCTCATCTTGAGGCAGGCTTCGCGCTTAGATGCTTTCAGCGCTTATCCCAACCGAGCGCGGCTACCCAGCGGTGCTCCTGGCGGAACAACTGGTACACCGGAGGCTCGTCCAACCCGGTCCTCTCGTACTAGGGTCAGACCCCCTCAAACTTCCTACGCCCGCAACAGATAGGGACCGAACTGTCTCACGACGTTCTGAACCCAGCTCGCGTGCCACTTTAATCGGCGAACAGCCGAACCCTTGGGACCTTCTCCAGCCCCAGGATGTGACGAGCCGACATCGAGGTGCCAAACCGCCGCGTCGATGTGAGCTCTTGGCGGCGATCAGCCTGTTATCCCCGGCGTACCTTTTATCCTTTGAGCGATGGCCCTCCCATGCGGAACCACCGGATCACTATGCCCTGCTTTCGCACCTGCTCGGCTTGTCGGCCTCACAGTCAAGCGCCCTTGTGCCATTGCACTCCACGCGCGGTTGCCATTCGCGCTGAGGGCACCTTGGGAAGCCTCCGTTACTCTTTTGGAGGCGACCACCCCAGTCAAACTACCCGCCAAGCGGTGTCTCCCTATCAGGGATTAGGCCCCGAAGTGGCGAAGGGCTGTATTTCAACGTCGGCTCCAACGATACTAGCGTACCGCCTTCACAGCCTCCAGCCTATCCTACACATCGCCACCCCAGAACCAGCGCTAAGCTGCAGTGAAGGTGCACGGGGTCTTTCCGTCCCGTTGCGGGTAATCGGCATCTTCACCGATACTACAATTTCACCGAGCTCACGGCTGAGACAGCGTCCAGATCGTTACACCATTCGTGCAGGTCGGAACTTACCCGACAAGGAATTTCGCTACCTTAGGACCGTTATAGTTACGGCCGCCGTTTACCGGGGCTTCGATTCAAAGCTTCTCTTACGATGACCTCTCCTCTTAACCTTCCGGCACCGGGCAGGTGTCAGGCCCTATACTTCACCTTTCGGTTTCGCAGAGCCCTGTGTTTTTGGTAAACAGTCGCCTGGACCTCTTCGCTGCGCCCCACGTCACCGTGGGGGCCCCTTATCCCGAAGTTACGGGGCTAGTTTGCCGAGTTCCTTAGCCGTGATTCACTCGAGCACCTCAGGATTCTCTCCTTGACCACCTGTGTCGGTTTGCGGTACGGGTGCCCAGCGCCTGATGCTTAGGGGGTTTTCTTGGAAGTCGGATTAGGGACGCTATCCGCTTGCCCGTGGGCTCGCGGTACTATCAGGTTCGGCAGGATCCGGCTATTAACCTACACCCTATACCTACACCCTTCAACCCGGCATTCCGTCGCCGGGCGGTCCTTTCACTCCTTCGTCGCCCCATCGCAGCGCTGGCCAGGGACGGAATATTAACCGTCTGTCCATCGGCATCCCCCTTCGGGTTAGCCTTAGGCCCCGCCTTACCCTGATCCGATTAGCGTTGATCAGGAAACCTTGGTCTATCGGTGGGCGGGTTTCGCACCCGCCTTGTCGTTACTCATGCCTACATTTGCTTTTCCACCAGCTCCACCAGACCTTACGGCCCAGCTTCACCGCCGGTGGAATGCTCCCCTACCATAATTTCTTATCCGCAGCTTCGGCGGACGGCTTGATGCCCGATTATTATCCACGCGCAGCCGCTCGACTAGTGAGCTGTTACGCACTCTTTAAATGAATAGCTGCTTCCAAGCTAACATCCTAGCTGTCGCTGCAGCCGCACATCGTTTCATCAACTTAGCCGCCTCTTGGGGGCCTTAGCTGGCGGTCAGGGTTCTTTCCCTCTCGTCGACGGACATTAGCACCCGCCGGCTCACTCCTGGATATCGCACCACGGCATTCGGAGTTCGTCAGGATTTGATAGGCGGTGAGGCCCTCGCATCCAATCGGTAGCTCTACCTCCATGGTGGTAAGTCCAAGGCTGCCCCTAAAGGCATTTCGGGGAGTACGAGCTATTTCCCAGCTTGATTAGCCTTTCACCCCTACCCACAGCTCATCCAGAAGCTTTTCAACGCTTATTGGTTCGGACCTCCATTCCGTATTACCGGAACTTCATCCTGGCCATGGGTAGATCGCAAGGTTTCGCGTCTGCCCCGTCCGACTTATTCGCCCTATTCAGGCTCGCTTTCGCTTCGGCTCCGTACGTAACCGCACTTAACCTTGCCGGACAGGAGCAACTCGTAGGCTCATTATGCAAAAGGCACGCCGTCACCCCACTAAAGGGCTCCGACCGCTTGTAGGCGCACGGTTTCAGGGTCTTTTTCACCCCCCTATTCGGGGTACTTTTCACCTTTCCCTCACGGTACTGGTTCACTATCGGTGTCCTATGAGTATTTAGCCTTGGCAGATGGTCCTGCCAGATTCAGACGGGGTTTCTCGTGCCCCGCCCTACTCAGGGTTCCTCCCCCGCCCACTCGCCTACGCCTACGGGGCTGTCACCCGCTATGGCACCGCTTTCCAGCGGCTTCAGCTTCGCTCGTGGTTGGTAATGGAGGCCCTACAACCCCCACCCGGCCGTAACCGGATGGGTTTGGGCTAATCCCCTTTCGCTCGCCGCTACTCGGGGAATCACTATTGTTTTCTTCTCCTGGGGGTACTTAGATGTTTCAGTTCTCCCCGTTCGCCTCCGGATTGCTCCGGATACCTGGCCTTCAGCCAGGTGGGTTGCCCCATTCGGGTATCCGCGGATCGATTCGTGCTTGCCGATCCCCGCGGCTTTTCGCAGCTTGCCACGCCCTTCGTCGCCTATAGGACCCAAGGCATCCCCCGTGCGCCCTTTTCTTACTCCTTTCCGCGCACCCGCCGGAGATCAACTCCGTCGCATGCGCCGCTTCGTCCTCAAACGTCAAAGATCTTCTGGTGCCTCCGGGTTTTAAAGCCGGATTTACCGTTTGCGCGCCACCCGCATCCGATGCGGCCGTCTGCCTCGTGGCGCTCAATATCTTTTGGGAAGTGCAGCTCTCAGATTTCGCCCTGATGGCGCTCCAGAAAGGAGGTGTTCCAGCCGCACCTTCCGGTACGGCTACCTTGTTACGACTTAACCCCAGTCACCGGTTTTACCCTAGGGCGCTCCTTGCGGTCACGCACTTCAGGTCCCCCCAGCTCCCATGGTTTGACGGGCGGTGTGTACAAGGCCCGGGAACGTATTCACCGCGCCATGGCTGATGCGCGATTACTAGCGAATCCAGCTTCACGGAGGCGGGTTGCAGCCTCCGATCCGAACTACGACCGGCTTTCGAGATTCGCGCCCCATCGCTGGGTGGCTGCCCTCTGTACCGGCCATTGTAACACGTGTGTCGCCCCAGACGTAAGGGCCGTGCTGATTTGACGTCATCCCCGCCTTCCTCGCAGCTTGCGCTGGCAGTCTCGGTAGAGTTCCCGGCTTAACCCGCTGGCAACTACCGATAGGGGTTGCGCTCGTTATGGCACTTAAGCCGACACCTCACGGCACGAGCTGACGACAACCATGCAGCACCTCGCCGACCGCCATTGCTGGCTATGAAGTTTCCCCCATATTCGTTCGGCGTTCGAGCCTGGGTAAGGTTCCTCGCGTATCATCGAATTAAACCACATGTTCCTCCGCTTGTGCGGGCCCCCGTCAATTCCTTTGAGTTTCACCGTTGCCGGCGTACTCCCCAGGTGGATGGCTTAACGCTTTCGCTAAGCCCCTGACCCTTGCAGGCCAAGAGCGAGCCATCATCGTTTACGGCGTGGACTACCAGGGTATCTAATCCTGTTTGATCCCCACGCTTTCGTGCCTCAGCGTCAATACTCAGCTGGCGAGCTGGCTCCCCAATCGGCGTTCTGCGCGATATCTATGCATTTCACCGCTACACCGCGCATTCCGCCCGCCTCGCTAAGATTCTAGCCCAGCAGTATCAACGGCAGCTCTCCTGTGGAGCAGGAGCCTTTCACCGCTGACTGACCGGGCCGCCTACGCACCCTTTAAACCCAATGAATCCGGATAACGCTCGGGTCCTCCGTATTACCGCGGCTGCTGGCACGGAGTTAGCCGACCCTTATTCGTCTGGTACTTGCAGGCAGGGACACGTCCCTGCGGTTACCCCCAGACAAAAGCGGTTTACGACGCGTAGCGCCTTCTTCCCGCACGCGGCATGGCTGGTTCAGGCTTGCGCCCATTGACCAATATTCCTCACTGCTGCCTCCCGTAGGAGTCTGGGCCGTGTCTCAGTCCCAGTGTGGGGGGCCTTCCTCTCAGAACCCCTAGCCATCGTAGCCATGGTAGGCCGTTACCCTACCATCAAGCTAATGGCACGCATGCCCATCCTTTACCGATAAATCTTTACCCCAAATCCGATGCCGGACCTGGGAGCCATGGGGCATTAATCCGCCTTTCGACGGGCTATTCCCCTGTAAAGGGTAGGTTGCATACGCGTTACGCACCCGTGCGCCGCTCTCAAGGACCCGAAGGTCCTCTACCGCTCGACTTGCATGTGTTAGGCCTGCCGCTAGCGTTCATCCTGAGCCAGGATCAAACTCTCCATAGTAGAAGATGTTGATTTCGGGGAATTGCTTCCCCTGTTGTTTCCTTAGCCCATCAGGATTACGTTAGTCTAATAAATCATCCTAATCGTTTTCTATCTTTTCACTGCACTTCCTCAAAGAACCTATTTACTTTTTGCCGCTTCGCAGCGACCCGCTCCCTCATTTGCGGGCTGCAAAGGTAGGCTTTATTTCGAAACTTCCAAGCGGTTGGCCAACTTTTTTTTTCGGTTGCCCCTTCGCGGCTTTCCGTCCTAAAACCCTTCTGGGCGGCCGGTGCTCTCGCTACTCCCTCGTCCGTTCCGGCTTACCTCCTAAGCCGCTTATGTTAAAGAGCCTCGCTCCCGTTCCCGCTAGCCCTCCCTGCGAAGGCGCCGTTGTTCCCGATTGCGGATGCAAAAGTACTGCCTTTTTCCGAACCTGCAACCCCTACACCATACCTTAACGCGTTAACGAACGTTGCCTCCCTTAAAATGAACTCCTTGGAGGGAAATGTTTTTTGAAAAACTACACGCTTATACCGTTTGAGATGCTATTGATAGCCTCCTATTGTAGATCTCTGAAGCAGATTTATGCTATTGCCCTCACACCATCTACAAATCTGGGACTATAAATGAAGTATATTGAGTAGATATCCATCTATAAAACAGAAAAGCATAATAAGTGGAGACCGAAAGTCTTACGTCATCACCTCTTAGTACTTATAAGTATAACGTTACAAACGAAGAAATATAATTTTCAATGAGAGGGGGGGATCATCGTCATTAGATGTCATAGAGGTGAATTGGAGGTAAACCGATTATTGATACTTTTGGGATTCAATTCAGCGAAGTGAACGAACAGGTACTTATAGCAGACATAGCAAAGGGTAATGAGGATGCTTTTGAGATGGTTTTCAGGGCATACTACGCTGCGCTATGCACCTACGCCAACTCGCTGCTGAAGGATCCTGCCGAAGCTGAAGAGGTGGTACAGGGAACTTTTCTTACTCTATGGGAGAGCCGCCAAGGACTTGATATCCATACCTCGCTGAAGTCTTACCTGTACCGTGCGGTGCATAACACCTGCCTGAATAAGCTAAAGCACTACAAGGTGCGGCAGGCGCACAGCACAGAATATAAGAGTACCAACAGCGAGGAGGTAGATACTACTATAGAGCAAGTGCAGGGTAGCGAACTCGAACGTCAGATTGCAACGGCTATTGAGAAACTTCCCAACCAGTGCCAAACCGTATTTAAACTTAGCCGCCAACAGGGACTCTCGTATGCCGAGATTGCCGAGCAACTGGGAGTATCAGTTAAGGCGGTTGATAAGCAGATTGTTCGGGCGCTTAGAATCCTTCGGGAAGAACTAAAGGATTACCTTCCTGCAATACTTATTTTCTTCATGTTTAAAAACTAAACCGAAGCAGAATTGACTGATGATGGCAAACATATCGACTACCTAATAGCCCGCTACCTAAATGGAGAGGCATCGACCGAAGAGCGGACGATGGTGAAGCATTGGTGCGCCGAATCGGAGGAGAACCAGAAGTACTTCGATGATTTACGGCTCATCTTTGAACGGGCATCGGAGCTGGAAACGGACAACCAGTTTGACGTAGATGCCGCATGGAACCGCATTGCACCTCAGTTGAAGCATTCGAGTAAGGTAATTCCCTTTAGGAAGAGATGGACAACATGGGTAGCAGCTGCAGCATCCGTTGCCATTCTTTTTGGTGTATGGACAGGCATTAACCGGTACGAGATGCATGATAAGGTTGCTAAGCCAATAGAACTGGCAGCCAACAATCTCCCCAAGAAAGGGCTTCTCCCCGATAACTCTAAGGTAGAGGTAGAGCCCAACAGCCGCATCACCTACGCCGAGGGCTTTGGCAAAACCAACCGCGAGGTAACGCTGGTAGGCAACGCCTCTTTTGATGTACACCATCAGAGCGGTCCCGCCTTTACGGTTAAGGCTAGCGGTACCCTTATCAAGGATATCGGAACAGCCTTTAGGGTGAAGACAGATGGTGATACCTCTATTGTGGAGGTGTACGTTAAATCAGGATCGGTGGTGTTCTATACGGACAACAACCGAGGAATAATCTTAAAGCAAGGTGAAACGGGTATCTACAACAAGATCACCAAGGAATTTACCAAGATTGAACCTGCCAAGCAGGAAGCCCCCCCTGCTGTGGTTAAGGCCTTCAACTTTCAGGAGACGCCTCTTAGCGAAGTTATCAACCTGTTGAGTAAGGCCTACAATGTTCCGATTGCTTTGGATAACCCTAAGCTGGGCAGCTGCACCATCAGCGTAAGATTTGAAAACGAAAAAATTGATACCATAATAGATATCGTAGCCGAGACCCTAAACCTTAAGGTGACAAAACGGAATAATGGCTACCTGCTAACCGGAGAAGAATGCTCGAAATAGTACGCAAGGGGGTAGGCTTGGTAGTCCTATCCTCTTCCATTATTGCTACCACCACAAAGTTACAGGCACAGAGCCAGGGCTCATCGGCACTAGAGCGCATCGTATCAGTAAACATTTACAACGAGCCCCCCAAGGAAATGCTTGATCTGATTGGCAAGCAGGCCAACGTTGTCTTTTCCTACTCGCCCAAGATACTTGAGAACCGTCCACCAGTTACGGTAGCTGCCGAACGTCAGCCAATTCGACTTGTGCTATTTACGGCATTTGGCGAAACGGTAAAGATGAAAAGCCACGGGAAGTACATCATACTTACCGATAACAGAACAGCACTAAGCAAGCCATTCGGGGATAAGCCACAGGTAATTCAGGGGTACATCACCAACCCCAAAACGGGCGAGGGGATTCGCAACGCCACCGTATACGACCAGAAGCTGCTGCTATCGGCCATTACCGATGAGTACGGCTACTTTAAGATGGAGGTTCCCTACGGCGAGATGTCGAAGCAGCTGCAGGTAAAGAAAATGGGATTTGCCGATACCACCATTGTACCGAACAACAACAGCAGCAGCTTCGTTCTGCTCAAGCTGCCAGCTACCGCACTCGATCATCTAAAGGATATTTCGAAAAAAGGGGAAAACTTCATTCTGAAAACTGTGCCCCACTGGTTAATGTCGGACAGACAGAAGACCAACACTATTAACGTAGGCGACACCATTT
Organism: uncultured Acetobacteroides sp.; assembly: GCF_963678165.1. Taxonomy (NCBI): domain Bacteria; kingdom Pseudomonadati; phylum Bacteroidota; class Bacteroidia; order Bacteroidales; family Rikenellaceae; genus Acetobacteroides; species uncultured Acetobacteroides sp. Next base: position 4,269,796 of record NZ_OY782755.1, read on the forward strand.
ACCGTAACTGGCAGGTATCGCTACTACCCTACATTGGAACCAACCGCCAGCTATCGGGCAACGTGGTAAACAAGTACTCGTACAACATCTTTGCAGGATACTCTATGGGAGTTCGGGTGTTTGAAGTTAGCAGCTTGGTAAACATTGTTCGTGCCGATGCCCGATACGTTATGATTGGCGCGGTGAACTACGTGGGAGGAAACACCAAGGGCGTGCAGATCGGAAACATATTTAACCGCACCCAATCGGTTACAGGAGTCCAGATTGGCAATGTATTCAACCTAGCAACGGGCAACGTAACCGGCGCCCAACTTGCGGGTGTATTCAGCATGACCCATGCCACCTTAAAGGGCGCGCAGATTAGCGGAGTACTAAGCGTTGCCGATACCGTAAAGGGTGCTCAGATTAGTGCCGTGTACAGCAATGCCCACTACTTAAACGGTACACAGGTAAGCGGAATCCTGAACAACGCAAATGGGACAGCAGTTCCCTGCCAGCTATCAGCAGCCATTAACATCCTTAATGGCAACATCACCGGGTTACAAACATCGGGGGTGATGAACATCTCCAAAAAAGTTTCAGGAGCACAAGTTACAGGGGTGATGAACCTAGCCAGCATCGTAAAGGGGGAACAGATTGGAGGAGTGTACAACCAAGCCAATACCCTAAACGGCGTACAGGTAAGCGGTGTTACCAATATTGCAGGAAGAAGCAATGGCAGCGGCCAGGTATCAGGCGTTCTCAACATTCTTAATGGAGACGGAACCATACAAGTTGCTGGTGCGGCCAATATCGCCCGAAGCATACACGGTGTACAAATTGCCGGTATATACAACCAGGCCGATACGGTAGCAGGAGTTCAGGTAGGCGCTGTTCTGAACAAGGCAAAGGTGATGAAAGGGGTGCAGCTAGGCCTTATAAACATTGCCGATACCATTAGCGGTATCCCCATCGGTTTGTTTAGCTTCGTAAAGAAGGGATACCACCATATAGAAGCTTCGGGTGATGAGCTCTTCTACACCAACGTTGCCTTCCGCACAGGGACTCCACTTTTCCATAACATCATTACAGCAGGTAGCCGTACCCTCAACAAGGGAGGTGACGATCTTTGGACGGTGGGGTATGGCCTCGGAACCACCTTGTCGATGGGCAAGAAATGGTCGTTTGACGCCGATATCACCTCAAACACCATAGCCGTAAACGACCAACTGGAGGATAACAACAAGCTCTACAAACTATACCTTGGCTTCGACAGGAAGCTGAGCAAGCATGTGTCGGTTGCCTTGGGGGTTACCGCCAACTACTTCGACTATAAAGATTCCGAGGTAGAGGATGGCAAGATGCTTTCCAGCATGATCCCCTACACTTTATGGAATACGCAGCAGGAAAACGGGCGCACCTCGTGCGGCTGGATTGGCGCTAAGCTTGGCATCCGATTTTAGAAGACTTCTAGCCCCTTGTTCGGGTAGCAGATTCTGCTACCTTTGTTTGGCATTCGGTAACAACAGGTATATTGATGGCAAATAAACAACAAGGCTGTAGGAAGGGGATGGGAAGGTGGATGGGGATTATCCTCGTGCTTGCCGCTCTGCTAGCATCCTGCTCGGACGGGCCACCCCCAAGCGTATCATTCTACTACTGGAAGAGCCGCTTCCGGCTAGGTAAAATCGAACAGGAAGTCCTCCGCACCAACAACGTCCAAAAGCTGTACGTCCGCTACTTCGATATCAATATCCACCCCTACCTTGGTAGCGCAACGCCTGTAGCCATCATCAAAGGCGACAGCCTACCCCGATGCTCCATCGTTCCGGTTGTATTTATAAAGAATAGGGTATTCGAGAACGCCAGCAACCAAGAGGTAGATACGCTTTGCCGTAAGGTGGCGCAGCTGGTTGCCGGCATCAACCATAACTTTGGCATAAAGCCCACCGAGATGCAGTTCGACTGCGACTGGACGGTGAAAACCAAGGATGCCTACTTCCATTTTCTAAAAAAGTACCGGGCGTTAACCGGACAAACGCTATCGGCCACTATCCGCCTTCACCAGGTGAAGTACCCCAACAGAACGGGTGTTCCGCCAATAGACAGGGGCGTAGTGATGTACTACAACATGGGCAGCATTAGCGCCGATGGCCGCTGCTCGATCTACGACAGGGACATTGCACAGAAGTACACCGCCGCGCTAGGCCGCTACCCGCTACCGCTGGATGTTGCGCTACCCATATTTACGTGGGGAATTCAGGTGCGGCAGAACATGGTGGTGCACCTGCTAAACAAGATGAACGAGGGGCACTTTGCCAACGATCCGCACTTTACAAAAATGCACGACTCCCGCTACCGTGTCGTTACACCCTGCTTTAAGGGCGGCTACTACTTTATGCAGGGCGACGAGATAAAAATCGAAAGCATCTCGCGCAGCAACCTCCGCCAAATGGCGAAGGATATCGCGAAAAACCTCAAAGCCCATCCTCGAAACCTGATTTTTTACGATTTAGACTCTCTTAATATCAAACAATATGATGCTAAAATCTACCAAAAGCTGGCAAATCGTATGCGCTAGCCTGCTGCTCCTAGCAGCCTCGTACGGTATTGTACGCGCTTGCGCAGGTGGCGAATGGGACGAGACCTACACCTCGAACTACACGCCCGAGGTGTTTGTTGCCGATACCACCCAGACACCTTTCTTCTACACCTGGCTTTTCTACTACCAGATAGGGTTCGACACCCAGCACAACGAGCGCTTCAACACCACCAACGTGGCCGATTGGAACAGGTACCTGAAGGGCTCTATAGATTCCTCATCGCTCGACTACCTGCTAAACAGGGCTAACGATGCCTCCATAGATAGGTTTGCGGCCTTTTTCGACGGGAAGGCGCTGCCCGATTCCCTAACGCTTAAGGTGAAGGGGCTAAGCAGGAGCAATCCCCAGCACAAGGAGTTTGTCCGCTACCTAGGCTACGCCAAGAAGTGCGAGCAGTACGCCGTGTTCTACTACAACGACTACTACTGGGAGGTCAAACGCATCCTCCCCAGCAAGGAAACGCTGGGCAAGCTCGAAAAGCAGCTGCGCACCGGCTTCGAGAAGAGTGCCGACCAATTCCTAAAGGAGCGGTACTGGTTTCAGCTGGTCCGCTACTACTTCTTCTACGACTCGGAGAGGTGCATTGCCGAGTTCGAGAACTACCGATCGAAGCTTACGCCTAGCACCATGTACTACCGCACCATGGCGTACGCCGCCGGAGCCTACTACGCTACCGGTAAGTTCGGCATCGCCAACTACTACTACAGCCTCATCTACGATGGCAGCAGCCTGCTAAAGACGGTGGCCCACGCCAGCTTTCACCCCCAAGACGAAAGCGACTGGAAGCAAACGCTCGACCTGTGCAAGAGCAAGGAGGAGCGCATTACCCTTTGGCAGCTGCTGGGCATACGGTACGCCGACGAGGTGCGCTCGATGAAGGAGATATACAAGCTCTCGCCCCGCAGCCCCAAGCTCGACCTGCTGCTCACCCGATATGTCAACAAGCAGGAAACCGCCATACCCTACAGCACCAATAGCGACTCGGCAAAGGCAGCCATTGCGCAGGCCATCCGCTGGTGCCAGCAGGTGGCCAACGACGGCAAAACCTCGAACCCATTCCTATGGAGCGTATCGGCCGGCTACCTGTCATTCCTAACGGGCGACTACCCCAAATCGGCCCAGTACTACCAAAAGGCCGCCAAGAGCGCACCCAACAGCCCTCTTGCCCAGAGCCAGCTACGCCTGCTATCGCTGCTTACCAGCATTAAGCTGCTGCCCACGATCACCCCAGCCTCCGAGCAAGCGCTGCTGGCCGATCTGCAGTGGCTGTACGCGCTCTCGGAAGAGAGCGTCAACCCACGCTTCCGCTACTACACCGCGCAGGGCTGGGTGAAAACGGAGCTATCAAAGAAATATACGGAGCAGGGAGATATCGTCAAGGCCGAGTGCTTTACAACCAGCAGCGCCTTCTACGCCAGCAACGACAACGTCGAGCGGTTGAAGGCCTTCTTCCAAAATCCCAAAGCGAACGCCTTCGAGAAGTTCTGCATGGAGATGAGCGAGAAGAAGCTCGCCGACCTATGGGAGTACCAAGCCATACGGGCAGCCTACAGCGACAGCCTCGGCAAGGCCATCGCCCTGATGGAGCATGTAGGGCAAACCTCCACGCTACTCGGCAACCCGTTTGTTGGCCGGAAAAACGACTGCCACGACTGCGACCACGCCGCTCTCCAAAAGGTGAAGTACACCAAGATGGCGTTCCTTAAGAGGCTGAATGAGGCCGAAGCCGCCATCGTCGGAAAAGATGCCTTCAACAACGCCTTTGTTGTAGCCAACGCCTTCTACAACATGAGCCACTACGGCAACGCCCGCGCCTTTTACGAGTGCAGCGTTTTGGGCAGCGCCCACTACGCGCCCTACGCCATCCCCGACGAGTTCGTCGACATGCTTACCTCCAACCAAACGGCCGCGAAGTACTACCGGATGGCGCTGAAGGCAGCTACCAGCAACGAGCAAAAGGCCAAGTGCCTGTTTATGCTTGCCAAGTGCGAGCGCAACGAGTGGTACAACGGCATCTTCTACAGCGACAAGAAGAACGAGTACCGCTACGACCCCAACCAAGTTGACTTTATCCAGTGGAGCAGCTTTAAGGCGCTGAAGGCCTACAGCAGCACCAAGTTCTACAAGGAGGTGCTGAACGAGTGTGGCTACTTCCGCAAGGCCGTGCGCGGCTAACCCATCGGCCAATGGCACAGCAGCTCCCAGGATAGCCCCCTGGGAGCTGTTCTACTTCCCCACATCTTAAATGATAAAAATTAGCTCACCCGATAGGGGGGAGCATACCGGGTTAGGTGTCTTGAGTTGGAACCAAACAACCGAGCAACATGCAATCCATATCACGAGCGCTGCAGCACGCCGCCAATCACGTAGACTTTATTGCCACCCAGCTGCTGCTGGCCATCAACACCTGCTTCTCGATAGCCCTACACCACCTAGGCAAGCTGCTCTAGGTGGCATCTCCCATAACTACCTTTGAGGTGGTTATGGACTCTAACCGTCACCCCTAATAATCACCTTCGAGGTGGTTACTGACTCTAGCCACTACCCCACATAACCATCTTCGAGATGGTTATTGGCTCTAACCTCCACCCCACATAACCATCTTCGAGGTGGTTACTAACTCTAACCAACATACCCCATAACCACCTTCGAGGTGATTATTGACTCTAACCACCATACCCCACAACCACCTTTGAGATGGTTGCTAACCCTAGCCACTACCCCACATAACCATCTTCGAGATGGTTACTAGCTTTAACCACCATACCCTATAACTACCTTTAAGGTGGTTGCAAACCATGATCAACATACCCAAGAACCTCCTTCGAGATGGTTATTAACCTATTTAGAACAGGTTATTACCTATCTGGAACAGGTTAATAACCAGTTCGGAGCAGCTTATTACCTGTTCGAAGCAGGTTAGTAACCAGTTTGGAGCAGCTTATTACCAGTTCCAAACTGGTTACTAACCCACCTAGAGGGGCTGAGGGCATCATCAAAAAAAAAAATTTACCAGGAGGGGGGGAGGTTAGCCGGCAGGGTTGTCATAGAGCCGTAAGAGAAAACCAAATCAACAGAATTATGAAGCGTAACGTTCGAATGGCCATCGTGGCCCTAGCATTTATGGCAGCAGGCAGCACCAGCGCGCTTGCACAGTCAGCAGACAACAACCAAACCCAAGATAGCAGCATTACCTACCGTCCGTTCCAGATTTCATTTGTGCCCATGCTCGGCACCAACGGCATCGAATCGCCCAAGGTGGCCAATAGGCTTTCGGTAAACATCATTGCCGGCATGTCGAAGGGCGTAGGGGCGGCCGAGTACGGTGGCATTGCCAACCTCACCAACGGTAAGGTATTCGGGTTTCAGTACGCGGGCATCCTCAACACCTCGAAGGATGTAACCGGCTGCCAGGTAGCCGGCATCGTCAACCTCACCCGTGGCAACGTTAAGGGATTCCAGGCGGCTGGCGTGGTGAACAACACCAAAGACGTAAAAGGATTTCAGGCCGCCGGCGTGGTCAACCTCGCCAGGGGTACAGTGGAGGGCAGCCAAGCTGCCGGTGTCGGCAACATGGCCAAGAGCGTAACGGGCGTTCAGATGGCGGGAGTCTTCAACCTATCGGCCGATAAGGCCAAGACCCAGCTGGCCGGAGTCTTCAACTCGGCGACCACCGTCGAGGGAGTTCAGATTTCGGGTATTGTAAACAGGGCCAAAACCGTGGGCACCCAAATCGGCATCGTCAACATTGCCGACAGCTGCAGCGGCGCCACCATCGGCTTCATCAACATCGTGAAGAGCGGCTACCACCAGTTCGAGGTGTCGGGCGACGAGCTCTTCTACGCCAACCTAGCCTACCGCTCGGGGGTAAAGAAGCTGCACACCATCTTTTCGGCAGGTATCCGCCCCGACTACACCAACACCACCATCTGGACCACCAACTTTGGGGTGGGCACCAGCTGCAACCTTTCGGCCAAAACCCTCTTCGATGCCGAGCTATCGTGCGGTAACGTAGTTGTTGACGACAAGTTTCGCGATGAGAATAACCGCCTCTACAGGGCCTACATCGGCATCGACAAGTACCTCTTCCGCGGCATGTCCATTGCCATTGGCGCAACAGCCAACCTGCTAAGCTACAATACCGACAACGAGCGCAACGAATACCTGATGAAGCAAATCGTTCCCTACACCATGTACACCCACAAGGTTAACGACAGCCGAAGCCTTTCGGGATGGATTGGCGGCAAGATTGCCCTCCGATTCAACTAACCGATCAACACAACCAAACCCAGATAATTCCCAGATCGGAGCCATAGCGCTCCAGCCATTCTTCCCCTTACTGCCGACGATGGCAGTGGGGCGAAGAAAAGGCTCCCCAAAAAAGACAAATAGCAAAGTTCGAAGCATAGCCTTTGCCGCAGGCATACCCTGACACTCCTGCAGAGGCCAACCAACCATCGCATAAAATGAAAAAGATTCTGACAGCTATAGCTGCAGCACTACTATGGATAGGCGCTGCAGAGGGCCAAACCCTTGTCCAAACCGTACGCGGTAAGGTGTACGACGCCGAAACGCAGGCACCTATTCCAGGTGCCAACATCGCCATCTCGGGATTTGCTCTAGGCGGCTCGAGCACTGCCGACGGCAGCTTTAGGGTAGCCAACGTGCCCGTAGGTAGGCACGACGTGGTAGCCACCTTTGTCGGCTACGAGCCGGTAACCCTTCCCAACATCATGATTTCCTCGGGCAAAGAGGTAATCCTTAACATCGGCCTCAAGCAATCGGTAAAGCTCATGGAACAGGTAGTCATCAAGGGCAACACCCGCAAGGATAGGCCCATCAACACCATGGCTAGCATTAGCGCCCGCTCTTTTTCGGTAGAGGAAACGCGCCGCTACGCCGGAGGTATGGACGACCCCGCCCGCATGGCATCGGCCTTTGCAGGGGTTACCGTGGGCAACATCCAAGATAACGCCATCATCATCCGAGGCAACTCGCCCAAGGGCGTTTCGTGGAGGCTCGAAGGCGTGGAGGTACCCAACCCCAACCACTTTGCAGGTGGTAACGTGGCCGGTGGCGGCTTCACCAGCATCTTCAGCAGCCAGGTGCTGGCCAACTCCGACTTCTACACGGGCGCCTTCCCCGCCGAGTACGGCAACGCCCTTGCCGGCGTCTTCGACATGAAGCTCCGCACCGGCAACAACGAAAAGCGCGAGTACACCGCACAAATTGGCATGATGGGCATCGACTTCGCCTCCGAAGGGCCATTCAAGAAAGGCGGCAGTTCGTCGTACCTCTTCAACTACCGCTACTCCACCATGGGGCTACTATTCAAGGCAGGGCTAATCCCATCCGATCAGGTTCCCGTTTACCAGGACCTCTCGTTTAAGCTCAACTTCCCAACAGCCAAGTGCGGAACCTTCTCCATTTGGGGTATCTGCGGCATCGACAACAACAAGGAGCCAGTAGACAAAGACTCCACCAAGTGGGAGACCAACTGGGATCGTATAAAGTACAACTGGGACATATACACTGGTGCTACGGGCATCTCGCACCGCTACTCCATTGGCAAGTCATACATCAGCACCACCGTTTCGGCATCGGGCACCTCCAACAAGATGGACCAAACCCGCTACGACGACTTTATGCAGCTACGCCCCAACGGCAACATCAAGAGCAACACCTCTACCCTTACCCTCAACAGCTACATCAACAGCAAGCTTAGCACGCGCCATACGCTACGTGCCGGAGTAACCGTCAAGGAGATGTTCTACAACTTGGATATCAGCAGCACAATTGACGAAAAGCCCGAGACCTACCAGAATATGATACTCGAAAAAGGGCAAAGCACCCTTGCCGAGGCCTACTGGCAAAGCCGCTACCAGCTGTCGCCATCCATCTCGGTAAATGCAGGGATTAACGCCAGCTACTTTGCCCTCAACAAGAGCCACTCGGTAGATCCCCGCTTCAGCATCAAGTGGCAGATGGCCCCCAAACATGCCCTCACCCTAGGATTAGGGAAGCACAGCCAGCTGGAGGAGCTCCGCTTCTACTTTGTCAGAAATAGCAAAGATGGCAGCAGCTACTTCCCCAACAAGAACCTCGACTTCTCGCAGGCGCAGCACATCATTCTGGGCTACGACTGGTCGATCGGCGAAAAGCTACGGTTTAAGGCCGAAGCCTACTACCAACGCCTGTACCATGTACCCGGCATTGCCGACAGCTCCTACTCGATGATCAACTTCAACCAGGATTGGGGTTTTCACGATGCGCTCGTCAACAACACAAAGGGTAAGAACTACGGTATCGACCTAACCCTAGAGCGTTTCCTTACCGATGGATACTACTACCTGGCAACGGCATCCATCTTCGACTCCAAGTATAAGGGCGGCGATGGCGTTTGGCACAACACCCGATTCGACAAGGGATACTCGTACAATATCCTTGTAGGGAAGGAGTACGATCTTAGTAAAAACAGAATATTCGGAATAAACGTTAGGTTTAACTACATAGGTGGCGAGCGCAAAACACCCGTAAGCACCAGCGAATCGATAAAAGAAAGAAGGGTAATCTACAACGAGTCGAAGGCTTTCGACGAGCAGTACCCCTCCACCTACTACCTCGACTTTACCCTAACCTACCGCACCAACAAAAAGCATTACTCGGGCACTTGGGCGTTACAGGTTAAAAACATGCTAGGTTCGCCAATCTATGGCGGCCCAGAATACAACTACAAAACCAAAGCAATAGAAGAGCAGAAGATAACAATGGTACTCCCCGTACTAAGCTACCGAATAGACTTTTAATTTCACACAACCAGCAAAGGCAACCTCGTGAGGTTGCCTTTGCTGGTATTTGTACATTCTATATAATTCCCAAAATCTCCAAATTATTGCAAGATTAGGAGGTTTTTGGGTGGTTTTAAGATCTACTCATTAAGCAAGTCCACGAATTTTGGACCTTTTATAAAGGCCGTTTTTTTGCCATTCACCTGAACCAAATCAAGGTAACCTATGGACATCAGTCCCTGCAAATCTGTCCTTGCGGTTTGGTTGGACACGATAAAGCGATTTTGAATTTCTTTTACAGTAAAACGCAAATCTCCATTATTATAGAGCAGCCTAAGAATTTCGGCCTGACGCTCGTTCACCAAAGGTAATTTCTGAAAGACTACTGTACTCTGCTTCTCCCTAACCTTACGCTCGATGTAGCTCTTCAGTTCCGCGTAGGCTAAACTCATTGTTTTCAGGTTGTAGGTAATAAAGTAGGTTAGGTCATTCCCATCGTTTTCTGTATATAGGTAGGCCTTCTCGTATTGGTTTTTCGATTTTGCTATAAGACGAGATATGGAGAGGTATTCCGTCATCCAGTAGCCCTTCGAGAGTAGGTACCAGTAAAATAGCGCTCTGGCAGTTCGCCCATTTCCATCAGTAAAAGGATGGATATATCCCATCATAAAATGAATAATAATACCCTTTACTATGGGATGTATAAAAAGATGAGGGTTATCGTTATTAAAAAAGTCACAGAGTCCATCTATTAACTGCGGAATATCCTTGAAGTGTGGCGGCGTATGTACCACCTCGCTATCGCTGTGGTTAACCACGTAAATGTCGTTCGTAGTCCTAAAACACCCCTCCTCCAATTTATCATCAAGGGTATTGTACGCCATAAGCGCGTGAACCTCCAGCAAACGATCCAGCGTAAGCTTCTCCTGCTTATTTTGAACGATATGCCTAATGGTGTTATAGTTATTCACGATCATCTGATCCGACTTATTCCTCGGTTTTTCCTCATTACGAAGCATCTCCTTCGCCTTTTTTCGAGTAGTCGACGCCCCCTCCATTTGCGAAGATGCAATAGCCTCCTCCATGATGGAGCTGATAAGGTAGCGCTGCTTATCCTCTTCTGTTATTGCCCCTGTTGCTCCAAGCGTTCCCGCAAAGTTCAGGTCTATCTCATGCAAAACTTGTAAAATCCAATCCGTTGTATTAAAGATAAAACTGTAGTTCCCAAATCTAAGTTGCTTTGCATGTACGCTTCTTGAAACCTTTACGGCATGCCATAAATCCACAGCACCATACTTCTCCGAAATAGGACGATACTTCACTTTATCCCAATAAAGATACTTTTCGTTGATGCTTTGAATCAGTTCACGACCTTCGTCGCTGTTCATCAAACTAAACGCCTTACTAATTGATTGAGCATTCATCCTTAATGAAGGTGGTTGTTCTATCATTGCTAAAACCTCCTAATTTTTGCAATATTTGGAATGATTGGCAATGTATGATAAATTCCAAAAATCTCCAAATTATTGCAAGATTAGGAGATTTTGGGTGGTTTTGAGAAAGCCTATTCCACCTCAAACAATCCGCTTTTATAGTCGAAGGTCAAGCAGCGTCCCTTAAATAAGCTGGTTCCAATCCAACCATCCTTACTTATATTATATAGCATCTCCATTTCATCCACCTCCCTCGGCTACCTATTCATTATCGCCGATTTCAATTAAAAGAAACCACATCAAAGACGGATACTATTTTTCCCGTGTTAAAACAAACATATTTTACAAAACGCATGTTAATAGAGATGTTAATCAAAATAAATCTTTCTATGAAACTAAAATTAATGTTTGTTTCGATGCTCGTTGCAGCATCAATGCTATTCGTTGGCTGCTCGCAGCAAGACGATTCTGTAAACGTAAATTCTTCTCAGAAGGAATTAAGTGTTGCTCCTACTCAGAAGTATGTCCCTGGTCAACTAATCGTGAAGTTCAAGGATGGGCAGACTTTAAAATCTAAGACAGATGTTATGCAGGCTTTTGGTGGTGCTGTTGTTCAAAAGATCTATGGCTCCAAATTAAAAGGAACAGACAATGGTTCCGTTTACCTCTACAGCATTAAAACTTCTGTGGAGAGTGCCATTTCAAAGCTAAAGCAAATGCCTGATGTTGAATACGCCGAACCTAACTACATCTACACAACGCAGGTAACCTCCAACGATCCATACTTTACCAACAGATCGCTTTGGGGAATGTACGGCGATGCATCAACTCCTGCTAACCAGTATGGCTGCCAGGCTGCAGAAGCTTGGGCGCTTAACCATACCGGCTCATCTACAGTATATGTTGGTATAATCGACGAGGGTTACATGTACAACCATGCCGATTTGGCTGCAAATGCTGGTACCAACCCTGGCGAAATTCCAAACAACGGTATCGACGATGATAACAATGGCTACATCGACGACGTTTATGGTTGGAACTTTGATGGCAATAATAATTCCGTTTTTGACAGTGCTGGTGATACGCACGGAACTCATGTTGCAGGTACTATTGGCGGTGTTGGTGGCAATAATATTGGTGTTGCAGGTGTTTGCTGGAATGTAAAAATGATCAGCGGCAAATTTTTAGGGACCAATGGTGGTACGTTGGCAAATGCTATCCTTGCTATTGACTATTTTGTTGACCTAAAGACGAGACACAACCTTAATCTTGTTGCGCTTAACAACTCTTGGGGTGGCGGCGGCTTCTCTCAAGCACTTAAGGATGCCATCGACAGAGCAAGTGCTGCAGGTATTCTATTTATTGCAGCAGCAGGCAATGGCGGCTCTGATCAGATTGGCGACAACAACGATAGATATCCTAGCTATCCTTCCAACTACACCAGCAGCAATATTATTGCAGTAGCATCAATTACTTCATCGGGTGCTAGATCTTCATTCTCCAACTACGGTGCAACTTCAGTAGATATAGGTGCTCCAGGTTCTAGTATTTACTCTTGTCTTCCTAGTTCTAGTGGTGGTTCTACCTATGGAACCATGAGCGGAACATCAATGGCAACGCCTCATGTTACAGGTGCTGCAGCCCTATATGCTTCTACACACCCTGGTGCTACAATGACACAGATTAAAAATGCTATTCTTAACTCTGCTGTTGCCACAACATCTCTTAGAGGTAAATGCGTAACCGGTGGACGACTAAACGTTAGTGGGTTCTAGTATATAATTATAGGACCGTACTATATATCTGTATAAAAAAGGGGTTGTCTAAGTAGACAACCCCTTCATCATTTAAGAATATCGTATAAAAAAGATTTACCTCAAGCAAAGCATTTGTTAGTACTCGTCAGGTAACTCCTTAAGCTCCTTAAGCGAGAATACGGGACCATCCTTGCATACGTACACCTTACCCACGTTGCAACGTCCACACTTGCCGAAGCCGCACTTCATACGGTTTTCGAGGGTGGTGTAGATGTTCTCGTCGGTAAAGCCCAGCTTTGCCAGTACAGGGAATGTGTACTTTATCATGATTGGGGGACCGCACACAATGGCAACGGTATTCTCGCTGCTTGGCGCCATCTTTTCGAGAACGGAAGGAACAAAGCCAACCTCGCCCTTCCAATCTGGGGTTTCACCTCCCGGATCAACGGTAGTAACAAGGTTTACATCTGGGCGTTCTTCCCACTCCTTTAGCTCGTGCTTGTACACCAAGTCCTCAACGCTGCGGGCTCCATACAGGATGGTAACATCCTTAAAGTTCTCGCGGGTATCGAGGGCGTTCCAGATTACGCATCGCATTGGAGGGAGCGCAATACCACCTGCTACGAACACGAGGTTCTTGCCCTTCCACTCATCAATAGGAAAGGTGTTGCCGTAAGGTCCACGGAAGCCAATGACGCTTCCCTCTTCGCACTGCTGAAGTGCCGTAGTTACCTTTCCCGCCTGACGGAAGGTGCACTCGATATACCCCTTACGGGTTGGAGAAGATGCCACGCAAAAGGTAGACTCCCCTACCCCAAACACCGAATACTCACCAAACTGTCCCGCCTTGAAGCTGAATTTCTGCTCATCCTCTTCGTTGACGAACTTCAAACGGAATGTCTTAACACCAGGTGCCTCGTGAGTGATCTTCTCGACCACCATTTGGTATGGCATGTATATATTTTCGCTCATTACTTGATCTCCTGAATTGCGGTTAAATGTTCCAGAATATTCATATCGGCAGGACAGGCGCGCGAGCAACGTCCGCAGCCGCTACATCCGTACACCGAAAGACGCTCGGGCATGTACGAGAACTTGTGCAGAATACGCTGACGCCAGCGCTGCGACTGCACCTCGCGTGGGTTGTGCCCCGATGTATGTTGGGTGAAGAGCGATAGCCCGCAGGTATCCCAGCAGCGAACGCGGCTACCATGCTTGCCGTGCGCTTCGTCCTGAATGTCGAAGCAGGCGCAGGTAGGGCATACGAATGCGCAGGCACCGCAGCTGAGGCATCGGAGCGACTGCATCTTCCAAACATCGCTTTCGAAAAACTTGTCCACCTTATCCTTTATCTCCTTGTAGTTGAACCTAACAGGAAGGTTAACCAGGTACTTCTCCTTATCCACATCGCCAATTGCCTCGAAGAGGTTTGGATTCTTGCTTACAATATCCTGCCCCTTTTCGGTAATGATCTCTGCAAGATAATCGCCATCTGCGCCCATCTGGGTTAGAAAGATGTCGCTCCCTTGGGTATTGCCGGGACCTCCTGCAACAGAAGTACAGAAGCACGACTCGTCGCACCTGCTGCAGCTAAATCCTATTACCGTACTCTTTTCGAGACGAGTATTGTAGAGGATATCCTTGCTATCCCAGTTGAAAATTGCCTTTAGCGGAGCAATGCCGGCAGCGTCGCATGGACGAACACCCCAAACTACCGTTTCGGGAACGCTTTGCGGATCGAAGTCGGTAACGGCAATGCCATCCTTACCTTTAGTATAATCAAACAGCTTTTCGGTTCGTGGGAATGCCACCTCCTTAGCCGACTGGGTAGTCTGGATATAATCGATAGCAACATCAGAAAAATTGTCTACTACCTCGTAGTTCACCTTTCCATTTCTGAGCCTTGGAGCATAGATGGTCTTGCCCTGCTGTTTTATGGCGTCGAATAGCTCTGCAAGAGAAGCCTTCCTAACCAAACGCTTTTCAATACTCATAGTCTATCGTATAAAAGATTCTTTATCGTCGGGGTTGAACGTTGACATAACATGCGCACACTTTCGCGAAGGCTGGTGCTCTCCAAAGCTCTCCTCGATGTTCTCGAACATCTTCTTGGTAAGGAGGCTAAATGGTATTGCCAGCGGACAGGCATCGGCACAGGCGCCGCAATCTACGCAGCGACCGGCAAGATGCATTGCCCTCATGAAGTGCCACTCGATGTTACCCAGCTGGTGAGATGGGGCATGAATCCACTGAGGCTGATTCATCTCGACGGTGCAGCGCTGGCAGTAGCACATGGGGCAGGCAGCACGGCAGGCGTAGCACTTAAAGCAGGGCGACAGCTGCTCTACCCAGAAAGCCCAACGCTCCTCTTGTGTCATGCTATCGATCTTGGCAATTAGTTCCTTGTCGCGAGCATCAATCTCTATGGCATGCTGGGCAAGGTATGCCTCAACCTCATCGAGGTTGGCAAACTCCATCAGTTTGCTTTCTGGGGTGATGCCCAGCACTACTATATTTTCATCCTTAACCTGATTCTCGGCGGCAAGCTGAATAACTGCGCGCATCACAGGGATTGGAGCCACAATGGCAGGCTTACCCAGCTGCTTTACCTCATGCTTATGGAGGTAAACCGCAAGGTTCTGCACGCAACGGCTATCGAAAATCAGCTTAGCTACATCGTCGGGGTTGGTTACAAATACCGCCCTTGTCTTATTGCCGACACCTTGCTCGAATCCGATAACAACCTTTACTTCGCCGGATTCGAGAAGCTCCTTGGCGCGTTTTCTAAGTTCATCCATTGCTTACTTCCTTTTCGAGGTAATTAGCTACTTTCTTATAATCGTTGTAGGGTCCCAGCTCGCGGATGGTGGAAACGGTAGTGTTTACCACATCGGCCCACTTGGCACCCTCGGCTGCCGACACCCACGAGAACTGGATACGACGGATGTCGATACCCATGAAGTCGCAGAGGTTGCGGAACACGATCCAGCGGCGGCGGGCTTGGAAGTTACCCGAGGTGTAGTGGCAGTCGTTGGGGTGGCAACCCGAAACGATGATGCCATCGGCTCCCTCGCCAAATGCCTTCATCAGTAGCATATAATCAATACGTCCGGTGCAAGGGAAACGTACAATCCGCACGTTGCTTGCATACTTTATACGGCTTGTGCCGGTAAGGTCGGCTCCTGCGTAGGTACACCAGTTACACACAAAAGCCACTATCTTGGGTTCAAACTCGGTCATTTCTTATTCGTTTAGAAGTTAAACTGAAGTTAGACGGTAGTTATACAGAAGTTAATCGGAAGTTAGAAGAATGGCTTACGCCTCAAAATCTAACATCTAAAGTCTAACATCTTGTATCCTAAAACTCGTTCAACAATCCCATCACTTCGTTATACATCTGGTCGTGGGTGTAGCCCTGAATGTCTATCGACTTCGAGCGGCAGAAGGCAACGCAGGTTCCGCACCCTTGGCAAAGACCCGGATTAACCTTGGCAACCGTTTTGATGACATTGCCTGCACGATCCTTGATCTCCTCGCGCTCGATGGCCTGATACGGACAAGCCGACTGGCAAAGGAAGCAGCCCACGCAGGTGGAGAACATAGGCGGAGCGCAGCGGTTTACCGAGGCCACCAACGGCTCGCGGGTAAGCTCGCTCTGCGAGAATAGCGTGGCAACCTTTACAGCAGCGCCCGAGGCCATGCTCACGCTTTCGGGGATATCGCGAATCGACTGGCATGCTCCAGCAACCATGATACCTGCCGTGTTGGTTTCAACAGGCTTGAGCTTTGGGTGTGCCTCTGCAAAGAAATTGTAAGCATCGTACGATACGTGCAGCTTCTGAGCCAGCTCCTCGGCACCCGGATTGGCAACGCCGGCGCTTGCCAGCACCACCATGTCAGCCTCAATCTCTACAGGAGTTGCCCCAAGCAGGGTATCGGCACCCTTAACGATGAGCTTGCCGTTCTTCTCGTAAACGCGCGATACGCGACCACGAACGTACTTAACGCCATCGTCCTCTATGGCACGGCGAACAAACTCCTCGTAGTTCTTTCCGGCAGCACGGATATCCATGTAGAATACTGTCGACTCGCCACCGTGAACCTTGTGCTGGTACAGCATAGCGTGCTTAGCCGTGTACATACAGCAAATCTTGGAGCAGTATGGAATACCCTTAGCCTCGTCGCGCGATCCGGCACAGGCAATAAACACAATCTTTTTAGGAATCTGACCATCCGAAGGCCTGCGGATCTCGCCCAATGTTGGACCCGATGCCGAAGCAAGGCGCTCGAACTGCAGCCCGGTGATCACATCGGGGTACTTGCCGTAGCCGTATTCGGGGAAGAAGTCGGGCTGCTTTACGTTGAAGCCCGTAGCAACCACAACGGCTCCAACCTCAACCTCAACGATCTCATCCTCCTGGTCGAAGCGGATAGCTTGGGTTGGGCAAACCTTCTCGCAAACGCGGCACTTGCCCTTGGTGTAGTAGTTACAGGTAGCCTTATCGATTACCGGCTTGTTGGGAACCGCCTGTGGAAAGGGTACATATATAGAGGTACGGTTTCCTAACCTCTCGTTGAATTCGCTTGGTATCTTCTTATTCGGACACTTGGTGGTGCATAGCCCGCAGCCGGTGCAAAGCTTCTCGTCGATGCTCTTCGACTTCTTGCGGATCTTCGCCTTAAAGTTTCCGATAAAGCCGTCGAGGCTCTCCAGCTCGGCGTAAGTGTACAGCGTGATGTTGGGATGCTGGGCAACCTCCACCATTCGTGGGGTAAGGATGCACTGCGAGCAGTCGAGCGTGGGGAAGGTCTCCGAGAGCTGCGACATGTGCCCGCCGATGGATGGCTCCTTCTCCACCATAATTACCTTATGGCCGCAGTTGGCAATATCAAGCGCCGACTGGATTCCCGAAATCCCCCCACCAATAACCAGCGCGGTTTTGGTAACAGGCACCTTGATGTTGGACAGCGGATGGTTGCGCTTTACCTTCTCCACCAGCATGCGCACCACGTCGATGGCCTTTTGCGTGGTGGCATCGTTGCGCTCGTGCACCCACGAGCAGTGCTCGCGAAGGTTGGCCATCTCGCAAAGGAAGGGGTTAAGTCCAGCTTCGCTGCAGGCCCTACGGAAGGTAGGCTCGTGCATGCGGGGCGAGCAGGCCGCCACCACCACCCCGGTAAGGTTTTTCTCCTTGATGGCATTCTTAATAAGGGTCTGACCAGGATCGGAACACATGTACTTATAGTCCACGCTATGCGCAACCCCTTCGTACCCGCCAACTACCTCGGCAACTTTAGCGCAGTCGACGGTAGCTGAAATGTTTTCGCCACAATGGCAGATGAATACTCCTATTCGTGACATATCTTATGCTTCGGTACGGATTTCTTAAATATCAACTTTTACAAAATGCCTTTGCAGGCCTAGCGACTCCCTATCGAGCCCAATGGCAAGGCCGATGGCCTGGGTGGTGTAGAGCACCGGAATGCCTACGCTGGCGCTCAGGTAGGAGTTGATCTCCTTGCGGCGCATGTCCAGGTTGGAGTGGCACATGGGGCAGGCCACGATGATGGCCTCGGCGCCCCGGTCGGCCGCATCGCGTACGATCTCGCCCGAGAGGCGGGCAACGGTGCTGGTGCGCGACATGGTTAGCCCCGCCCCGCAGCACTCGGTCTTAAAGGCCCAGTCGATGGGGGTTGCCCCGATCTTGGCCATCAGCGTATCCATCGATTGGGGATCTTCCTGACGGTCGAACTTGAGGATTTCGTGAGGGCGAACCAGCAGGCAGCCGTAGTAGCAGGCCAGCTTGTGGTCGAAGGGCTTTACCACGCGCTCCTCGAGCTTGGGGGTGATGTACCTGTCGAGCATCTGGATGATGTTCAGAATCTCCACCGTACCCTTATACTCCATGCCGATGGCCTCCACCACCTTCGCCTTGAGCGCGGGGTTGGCGTTCAGCTCGTGCTGAGTGGTGCTCAGGCGGCTGTAGCAGGCGGCACACGGAACAAGAACCTCGTGCATACCCTGCGCCTCGGCCAGCGCCAGAATGCGGGTGGGCAGCGCCAGCGACAGCTCCTTGCTGACGTTATGCGCGGCAGTGGCGCCGCAGCAGTTCCAGTCCTCGATCTCGCGGATCTCGATGTCGAACGCCTTGGCTACTGCAAAAACTGATTCGGTATATTCGCGCGAGGAACCCTTGAGCGAACATCCTGGATAAAATCCCAGAACCATATGTTTCTTTTTTGATATTAGACGGGAGATATGAGAGGTTAGATATTAGACGTTAGACTTTGCGGCGTAGACTTCTTCTAATCCCGCTAAGGCAGGATGTCGCTTCGCGCCACTTCTTCTAACTCCTCCTCCTACTTCTTCTTCACCGTCTTATTAAAAATCGATACAATCTTACTCTTGCCCTTGATGACCTCGGGCACCAGGTGCAGCTTGCCGCGCGAGAGCATGGATGGGGCCACCGCCACGTCCTGCATCAGGCTAAGCGTGCGGGCCTTGTACTCCAGGGTAAGCCCCAGCTCGTACAGCCTTCCCGTCTTCTCGATGGAGGAGAGGAACGACTTGTGGAAGGCCACGATTTCCTTGGCTTTGGGTGATACCTTGCCCTCCTTAAGCGATTTCTCGCGGAGGTAGTCCATCACCTTGGGGATGTCTACGCTCTTGGGGCAGCGCGAGTAGCACATCTCGCAGGTTAGGCACACCCAGATGGCGAACGAGCGCAGCAGCTGCTCCTCGAGCTGCGGGTCGCCCGCCTGCAGCATGCGCATCGCGTAGCTGGGCGTGTACTCCATTTCGGCGGCCAGCGGGCAGCCCGCCGTACACTTGCCGCACTGGTAGCACTTGTTAACGTTAACCCCAGTGTTCGCTAGGACTTCGCCCGCTAGGCCACTTACGGTTTGATGGTGAACATCAGCACTCATAATTCCAGAAGTTGTTTTGTAAAAGCTACTTTTCGGACTTCCGCCGAAGAAATGCCCTCCCGGTATGGGCCGCCACTCCTCCCCAAAAAGTCCGGGGGCAAATGTAGTAACCCAATCGAAAAAGCCAACACCATTCCCCCTTATTTTCCATGCTGTTAATTGATTAGCAGTAAAATCGAGGTGCATTGCCCCCCTCCAGACCGCCCCCCATCGGAGGGTCGCGCCGCCAAGAGGCTATCGGATAGCACCTTTTGTTCATTCCTCCAAGCGAAATTTTGTTAATAATCTTTGTAAGCTAAATATCGCTAAGTATCTTAAGGGCCGATACGAGCTGCTCCCGCACAGCATCGTGCGCTCTTTGAAAGATCGGCTAACGCTTGCTCTTTACCGGAAGCACCGGCGCCCGCCGGAAGGCTAGGCTTCCACCCCCCCATCATTTTAATCATTAACATCCGCCCCGGCGGGTCGCCCTTAGGCGATGTCGGGAAGATGTTTTCGGTTCCGATTGGCTCGTCCCGACATCTCGGGTAGACGATTTCGGTTCCGATTGGCTCGTCCCGACATCTCGGGTAGACGATTCCGGTTCCGATTGGCTCGTCCCGACATCTCGGGTAGACGATTCCGGTTCCGATTGGCTCGTCCCGACATCTCGGGTAGACGATTTCGGTTCCGATTGGCTCGTCCCGACATCTCGGGCAGACGATTCCGGTTCCGATTGGCTCGTCCCGACATGCAAAGGCCAAGAACAAAAGGCAGGCAACCACCGATCTTCGGGAAAGCACGTCGCTGGCAAGCGGCTCCATCTGCGTAAATTGAACACTTAACCTTTAAAATGATTGACAGATGAAAAAATTTGGACTAAGCGGATTTAGCGTTAGCGATTCAGGTAGCATGGCCACCGTAGTGGAGGAAGAAGTAGCAGCCTCCACCCTTACCGAGGCCAAGGAGTCGCCCCAGCTTAAGGAGGTAATGAACAACCACGTGGACTACCACGAGAGCATGGCCCGTGTCCGTAAGAGCCAGAACACCGAGGTGAAGATTGCCGCCGACAAGGCCTTGGACGACGCCTGGGTGGGCACGCGGCAAATGGTGTGGGGGCACACCTACTCGCCCGACCCGGCCGTGGCGCAGAAGGCGCACCAGCTCTACGCCGTGCTCGACACCTACGGCGCCGGCGTGGAGGAGCTCTCGGGCACCGAGGAGAGCGAGAAGATTGACACCATCCTGGTAAAGCTCCTCGAGCCGGCCAACCTGCAGCTGGCGGTAGACCTCGGTGTGAAGCCCTTCGTCGACCATCTGAAGGTCTGCGCCCAGAACTTCCGCCGCGACTGGGGCAGCCTGGAGGCCGACAAGGAGGCCTTCCGCAACAGCCTCTCGGCCACCAACAGCCGCCGCAAGCTCGAGGCCAGCATCGTAGCCTTCTACGAGTATGTGGACTACGGCGCTAAGTTCGCCCCCACCAAGCGCGAGGAGTGGGCCAAGCTCGAGAGCGCCATCTATAGCCGCTACACCACCATCCGCCAGAAGTACGCCGAAACCAAGAAGAAGAAAACCGACCCCACCAAGCCTACCACGCCAGATACGGGTAAGAAGTAGGCAGGCCGATGCTGCAGATTACCCCGTCAGGATTAAAACCCTGACGGGGGATGGCTGCAGTTCTGACATATATTCAGTTATTTGGAGAAAGAAACAAGTTAAGTTTAATATTTAAAAAGAATCGAAGATGAATAAACATAAAGAGATTATTCCTATTGAAGACAATCGACTATATTTTCTTTTTAAGAGAGGTGAGCACGATCATATAAAGGCATTATTTGAAGAAGGAGAGGTCTATATAAACTCAATAGATCACATTCGAAAATGTGACAATAATAAAGAACGTTCCGATGAAGAAGATGGAATATTCTACAGAAACTTTATAGGACAAGCAACAGTAACAATGTGCGATGTTGGAAAAGACTTTGATAATGACGGTGTAAATATGAATACACCGGATTTGGTTTTTAATTATGATCATACTGAAAAAGGAAATATTTATTGTTTAACTGGAATTTACTCTGAACATTTAAGTGGTGATAGAGACAACATAACATTTAACACAAAATCATTTGGAGAAACTACAATACTAATTCATAGTCCCCAAAATTTTCTTGACAGGTTATTCGATGCGTTGAAAGAAAATGGATACTCAAATTTTAAACCAAGAAAAGTCTCTTACTATGAAAATAACTATTCTGGGAATGTTGGTTTCTTTAGAAAACATGAGAGGTTTAAACCACAAAGTGAATTTAGAATTTTCATACCAAATGCAAAAAACGAACCTATAAAGTTGAAAATTGGTTCATTGAAAGATATCGCTAGTTTTAATACAGGCTTTATCAAATTAAATTACACTGACGGTAAAGAACAAATAATATCCCTATAACGCCCTGTTAGGACTAAGTTTCACCTCTTCATAATCTATCCTAGCAAATTCTAGCTTCCACCAAAAAAAGAAGGCAACCCTTCTCAGAGTTGCCTTTGTTGTCCTATCAGGGCTCGAACCTGAACTCTTCTGATCCAGAGTCAGACGTGTTACCAGTTACACCATAGGACAGAATTGATGCTGCAAAGGTAGCAGAAATGCCCCAAAAAGGAAGCCTAGCACCAAAAAAATTTGCGAACTCTTTACATCTTTATGTTTATTAGCTAACTTGGGAACGTGTACAACCTAAAAAACTAACAGGTATGAATACAGTTTTAGTCAACAACGGTAAGGCCGAGATCCAGAAGGACGGCCAAACTGTTAGCACAATTGGCCACGGAGAGATTATCTGCGCCGAGTACAACCACGATCAATCGCTCATCCTCTGCGTAACCGATCAGGGAAAAGTTGAGCTGAGAAAGGAAAATGGCTCGGTGCATAAAAGTGTTGCAACAAACGCCGTTTACGCCACCTTCGAGGGGCACGACGTGCTAGTTACCACCATGAAGGGCAGGCAGGAGCTCCGCAAGGAGAACGGCAGCCTGCTAAAGACGATAGGTTAAGCAGCACATGTACGAAACTAAAAAGGCGAATCGGTTATGGATTCGCCTTTTCTACATTATAATGATGATGATCTACTTTCCGGCAATCTTAGCCCACGAGTCCTTAAGCGTAACCGTGCGGTTGAATACAATTCTATCCGCAGTGCTATCGGGATCTACGCAGAAGTAGCCGATGCGCTCGAACTGGAACTTATCACCAGCCTTCTTGGTAGCCAAGTCGGGCTCCACCAGCGCCTCAACCACCTTCAGCGACTCGGGGTTTAGGAAGTCCTTGTAGTCCTCCTCCTCGGTAAGGTTGTCCATATCCTGACGGGTAAACAGGCGGTCGTAGAGGCGAACCTCCACCTTCTTGGCATGCTCGGCCGATACCCAGTGGATAGTACCCTGAACCTTGCGGCCGTCGGGCGAGTTACCCCCACGCGATGCAGGATCGTAGGTGGCGTGTACCTCGATGATATTGCCATCGGCATCCTTAACCACATCGGTAGCCTTAATGAAGTAGGCGTAGCGCAGGCGAACCTCCTGGCCAATGGCCAAGCGGAAGTACTTCTTAGGAGCAACCTCCATAAAGTCGTCGCGCTCGATGAAGATTTCCTTACCAAAAGGAACCATGCGGGTGCCAGCCTCGGCATCTTCGGGGTTGTTTATACCCTCCAGCTCCTCGGTTTGCCCATCGGGATAGTTGGTGATAACCACCTTCAACGGATTAAGCACCGCCATGCGACGTTCGGCGCGCTTGTTCAAATCCTCGCGAACGAAGAACTCGAGCAGCGAGAAGTCGATAACGTTATCGCGCTTGGCCACCCCAATACGCTCGGCAAAGTTGCGGATAGCCTCAGCAGTGTAACCACGACGGCGGATGCCGCAGATGGTAGGCATACGAGGATCGTCCCATCCTGAAACGTAGTTATTCTTAACCAGTTCCAGCAGCTTACGCTTGCTCATTACCGTGTAGGTAAGGTTTAAGCGGGCAAACTCGTACTGCTTCGATGGAAATATCTCGAGCGTGTCCACAAACCAATCGTAAAGCGGACGGTGTACGTCAAACTCGAGCGTACATATCGAGTGGGTAATATTTTCGATGGAGTCGCACTGTCCATGTGCCCAGTCGTACATTGGGTAGATGCACCACTTGTCTCCAGTGCGGTGGTGTTTCGTATGGATGATGCGGTATAGGATTGGGTCGCGGAAGAACATGTTGGTATGCGCCATATCAATCTTAGCACGAAGCACCTTAGCGCCATTCTCAAACTCGCCATTCTTCATGCGCTCGAATAGGTCGAGGTTTTCCTCAACGCTACGGTTACGGTATGGGCTTTCCTTTCCGGGTACGGTTACCGTTCCACGACCAAGACGAATCTCCTCTTGGGTTTGATCGTCAACGTAAGCTTTGCCCTTCTTGATAAGCTCAATAGCCCAAAGGTAAAGCTGCTCGAAGTAGTCGGATGCGTAGAACTCGTTGGCCCAATCGAAGCCAAGCCACTTTACATCTTCCTTTATTGAATCAACGTACTCCACATCCTCCTTAACGGGGTTGGTATCGTCGAAACGAAGGTTGGTTTGTCCGCCGTACTTCTTTGCCAAACCAAAGTTTAGGCAGATAGACTTGGCATGACCAATATGCAGGTATCCGTTAGGCTCGGGAGGGAAACGGGTTAGCACCCTTCCGCCATGCTTGCCGCTCTTGATATCCTCTTCGATAATCTCCTCAATAAAGTTTAGCGCCTTTTCCTCAGCGCTGGTGATCTCCGTCTTATTGTCGCTCATACGTGTAGTTTTTCTCTTAATAACGATATCGCTCGAAACGAAGCGAACCACAAATATAAGCAAAGTGGCGCTTCGCAGCCGAACTTGGGCATACAAATCGCGCATTTCGGCAAAATACAGGAGCAAGATAGCACCCAAATCAGCCCTACCATCCGACAAAAGCCAGCCGAATCCATTACCTTTGCCCAAAACAGAACGGATATGCACGGTATTATTGAAATAGAGAACATGGAGTTCTACGCCTACCACGGCTGCTTTGAGGAGGAGGCCATCGTTGGCAACAAGTTTTTGGTAAACCTCACCATCGAGATGAACCCCGATGTACCCGCCCAAACCGATAGCATCACCGATGCGGTAAACTACCAGCTGGCCTACAGCATCGTGAAGCGCGAGATGGCGATACGCTCGCACCTACTGGAGCATGTTGGCGGACGTATTGTTGATGCCATCTACAAGGAGCTTGCCGGCATCCAGAAGGTAGCCGTTAAGGTTTCGAAGATGAACCCACCAATGGGTGGCCCTATTCAAAAGGTAAGCGTGACGGTGGTTAGATAGATACAACTGATGAGCACAGAGAATAAGCAACCCAAACAATCCATTTGCCCCAAATGCGGCGCCGAGTTTACCTGTAGCACAGCAACGGGCAGCTGCTGGTGCATGGAGCTTAAGCTATCCTCAGAAACCCATAACCAGCTGAGGGCAATGTATGCCACATGCCTTTGCCCTGCCTGCTTGGCTCAATTTGCCGAAAAAGATAAATGAAGCCCTTGCGGCTTTTAAAATTTTACTATCTTTGCCGACGCAAAAGGGTTTCGTGGCCGAGTGGCTAGGCAACGGTCTGCAAAACCGTGTACAGCGGTTCGAATCCGCTCGAAACCTCAAAAAGGCTGAATGTTTCATTCGGCCTTTTTTATTACCATTACCCAAACTGCATTTATATCTTGAATTTAGGATACAGAAAAGGGGAACCTCTTGGCTCCCCTCTTGATATAAAAGGTTCTTTAGTTTCTTTCTACTTTAGTCCTAAATCCCAGAAATCAGGAAGTACTATATCGCTTGCCTGCCTACCTGTTCCTATCAGAACTCGCTTATCAAATTCAAATGCAATAGCATCGCGACGATTAGGGACAGCACCAATTTCCACTTTTACCCATTTCTTTGCTACCGCATCGAGTGTCCAGAGGTCGCTAAAGTACTCCTCGTTATTACAGCCAAAACCTACATACGCCTTCCCTTTCAACGTAAAAGCAACTGCTGCGTAGCGATAGGTTGGAAAATCCTGAATTTGTCTCCACTCGTCTTTGATGGGATCATACTCATAAAAATCCTTTGTCTGACGATAGGGATACCCTCCTTGGCTAATTCCTAATCCCACATACCCCTTTCCGTTGCACGAAAAGGCAACAGCGCCGCATCTAATACCAGGCATGCTTTCAACCTGCATCCATTTATCTAGTTTGGGATCGTATTTCCAAAAATCACTTAAATAATCATCCGAAGAATTGTGAGTACCGGTTCCTACATAAGCACAACCACCTACCACAAAACTTTTTGCACTATAGCGAGCCATTCCTGGGAAATCAGCCTTTCTTTCCCACTTATTTGTGCTAGGATCATACATCCACAAATCGCTACAGTTTTCGTGATTAACGCTAAACCCAAGCCCAACATATAGCTTTTTACCAACAGTGAAAGCAGTTGACGCATTGTATCCTTCTCCTGGATAATCGGCTATTCTTGTCCATGTCTTTTTATTTTCATTATACTTCCAAAAATCATTTAGGTAATCGCCATTAGTATTTACACCTAATCCTACAAATCCATAGCCATCAATTGTTGCAGCTACCGCCCCCTGCCTTTCTGAAAGGGGAGTATCTTTTAACTTCTCAAAAACTGGATGGAAAATTTCATCTCCTTTTGAACAGCTTGTTAAAACAATGCCGGAGATTAAAACGGCAACAAGTAGCTTCATTTTTATCATTTTTCTTAGCTCTTAAATATTCGCCAAAATTAGCCGTTTTCAACGACAAACAGCATATAGAGCGACTACAACTTCGAACAACCATTAACCGAGCGAAGGGAATCGAACAGCGTATAGTATAATGCCGAATATACTTGAGCCTAAATAAAAAGGGGGAACCGTTAGGCTCCCCCTTTTATATATAGCTGGTTGCACTACAACCCAAACTCTTTCTTGATAGCGTCAACGCTGTCGAGCTTCTCCCAGGTGAAGAACTCCACCTCCTTCTCGGCTTGGTTGTTGATGGGGCCAACAAGCACGGCCTTCTTGTAGCACTTACGCCCGAAGTGGCCGTAAGCTGCGGTTTCCTCGAAGATTGGGTTCTTCAAGCCAAACTTCTCGATGATGCGCGCTGGACGAAGGTCGAACAGCTTAGCAACCTTTTCGCTGATCTGAGCATCGGTTAGCCCTGCCTTTGCCGTACCGTAGGTATTCACGTAGATGCTTACCGGACGGGCAACGCCAATTGCGTAGGCTACCTGAACCAGCACCTCTTCGGCAACACCTGCCGCAACAAGGTTCTTGGCAATGTAGCGGGCAGCATAAGCCGCCGAGCGATCTACCTTCGACGAGTCTTTACCCGAGAATGCTCCACCACCGTGAGCCCCCTTGCCGCCGTAGGTATCTACGATGATCTTACGGCCGGTAAGGCCGGTATCGCCGTGAGGGCCACCGATAACAAACTTGCCGGTTGGGTTTACGTGAAGGATGATATCGTCGTTAAAGAGGCTTTGGGTACGAGCTGGAAGAAGCGCCTTAACGCGTGGGATAAGGATATGCTGAACATCAGCCTTAATCTTGGCAAGCATCACCTCGTCCTCGTCGAACTCGTCGTGCTGAGTAGAAACTACGATAGTGTTGATGCGCGCTGGATGGTTGTTGTCGTCATACTCGATGGTAACCTGCGACTTGGCGTCTGGACGAAGATAGGTCATTTCCTTACCCTCGCGACGAATCTTGGCAAGCTCCTGAAGCAGCATGTGCGAGATGGTTAGCGATAGCGGCATGTACTCGTCGGTTTCGCTACAGGCGTAGCCAAACATAAGCCCTTGGTCGCCGGCGCCCTGTTCGCCTGCCCCCTTTTCCTCTTGGCTAACACCACGGTTGATATCGGGCGACTGCTCGTGAATGGTAGAGATCACGCCGCAGGAGTCTCCGTCGAACTTGTAGGCCGCCTTGTTGTAGCCAATACGGTTGATAACCTTACGGGCAACTTCCTGAACGTCTACGTAAGCCTCCGAGCGAACCTCGCCGCTGATAACCACCAAACCTGTGGTAACAAGCGTTTCGCAAGCCACCTTCGAGTTGGGGTCTTGGCTTAAAAACTGGTCGAGAATTGCATCGGAAATTTGGTCGGCAACTTTGTCTGGATGTCCTTCGGATACAGACTCAGATGTAAATAAGTATCCCATTTCTTGTTAAGCTGTTTTTGATTAAACAATAATGAGAAAGGATTTTAGGATGGACAGAAATACTAGGTTTTAGCATTTTTTTCTGTGGTTGCAAGCATCCAAATCTTTCCACATAAGCGCACAAAGGTAGCAATTGTTTTATTTTTTGCTCCATCCGTTGCGCATATTACCCATTTTCTTCAATTGGCTTATAAATTATTATGATAGCAGCCGCTACTGTTTGGGTTCTTTAACTAGCTAAATCTGAAAAACGGCGGCCCATAACTGTTTTTTAATCATTACCGACTATCTTTGCTTCTTGACTATCAACTTAGATTACGAATAATGTTTAGATTCTCTCGAATAGGTTTGGTTTTAGGCGTTGTGGCCCTTGCGATTGCTAGCTTTACATCGTGCTCGAAAAGCGATTTTGTAGGACCAACTCTTATCAACGACCCTATTAACCTAAAGCGGTCCTTTACCGTTAATCCTGGCGAGTCGGTTTCGCTCACCTCAAAGTTCGATGTACCCGAAAGCCTAACGTTCGAGTGGAGCATAGATGGCGTAAAGATGGCTGATAGCAAAAGCACGTATACCTTTTCCACCACCGATCCTGGCAGCTACATCATCACCGAAAAAATATCGAACAGCAACGGCGAGGTATTCATCGACTACTACGTTACGGTAAGAGGTAAGACCTACGACCAAGGCTATTTTCTGCTTAACAACAATACGTCGGAGGCATCGCTTACCTTTATCAGCAAGGATTATTCGACGACTGACGAAAACGCGTACGCAACCGTGAATCCCGGCAAAACTCTAGGTTCGAATATCGTCTCGGCCCAAGCCTACCTCGGAAAGATCTACATCATCTCCGAAACCGAGGGGCTGATTGTGCTAAACTCCATCACCCTAAAGGAGGTTGCCCGAATTGCGTTACCAGCCAAGCCCAACTACTTTTTGGGCATCGACAGGGCAACTGCTTTGCTCAGTACCGATGATGGCATCTACCGAATCAACCTCAACCCGCTTAAGGTGGGCGACAAAATCCCCGGCATCGGAGGGCGCTGTGGCTTGATGGCCACCACCACCAGCTACATACAGGTACTTACCCTCGAAAGTAAAATAATTGCCATAGACAGGAACAAGCTTATCGTATCGAAGCTGCTAAATGTGGGCCGTTCGGGGTTGGCTACCGATTTGAGCGGCAACGTATGGTCCTC